>JANNWK010000199.1:0-5365 GCA_031408355.1 Myxococcales bacterium | reverse complement strand
GGCGTATTTCGCGTTGCACCACCATTACGGGATCCCCAAGGCTGAAGCGCGTACCCGGCTATTGGCGATGGCCACGTCTCGGGTCGTGACGCTGTCACCACCGGAAGCGGTCGCCGCTCTCGCACCGTCGACGGGCGCTGGCCTGGTTGATCGGTTGATACATGCTCGGCATCGAGCTGCGGGAGCGGTGTCATGGACTTTCGATCGAAAGATGGGGGCGCAAGAAGGCGCGGTTCGGCTCACTCAGCATCGCACACCATGAATTCGAGCACGTGAGCTCGGTCTCGCGGGCCGGGACGCTGCTGACTCGACCCGCCACAAGCGGATTTGGCCCATCCATCTGGAACCGAGTCCACAGCGTCGTGGCGCCGGTGTTGACGTACTGCGGCGACGCCTCCTCTTACGACGGCGTGAAGTTCAAGATCTCCGGCAACGCTGGCACGACCGGCAGCGCTGCGTTCTACGTGCAGACCAACGTGACCAAATGGGCAGACGGCTCCAAGGGCACGTGTTTGGCGCCCAAGGCCAACGAATACAGCGACTGCGTCTACCCCTCTGTTGCGATCACCGGCATTACGGCCGAGCCAAAGGAAGTCACGATCTTGTGGACGGATGTCACGGGTGGCAAGCCCGCGGCCGGCGCCACGACCGCCGACGAGAGTCTGGGACAAGGTCGTCGCGGCCTCCCGACTCCGATTCTTGAACGCGCCGTGACCATCAAGCAGCCAGCCGCTGCTTTTCAGCCGGGCTGGCGGATGGCGAGCACCGAACAGTGAACGCGCGAAGCGACGGTCTCTGCCACGCTGCCGAGCAGGATGCGCTTGATGCCGGTTCGGCCACGCGTGCCCAGCACCACCAACGCGGCGCCTGATTCCTCGGCATACCGGACGATGGTCGGCGCCGCCGAACCCTGCAGCACCACGGCTTCGCCCTCCGCGCGCGCGCCTTGCATGACCGCTGCGAGCGTGGCGCGAGCGCTTTCGAGCAGCTGCCGCTGATCCTCAGCCGAGGGCACTGCGGGGGTGAGGCCGAACGGCGCTGCGGCTGCTGCGCCTAGCCCTGCCCACGAGGGCTCGAGCACGTAGAGCGCACTGAGCGGAAGGCCCAGACGGCGCGCTTCACTGGCCGCTGCGGTGATGGCCGGCAGTGATGCCTCGGAGAGATCCGTCGTCGCCACGACGCGCGCGGAGCCGCTCGGCGGGCGAGTGACGTAGACGGGGCAGTGTGCGTAGCGGACGATGCCGCTGGCGACGCTGCCGAGCAGCGCGCGCTCGAGAGCGCCCTGGGCGTGGCTGCCCGTGACGATCAGCTCGGCCCGCCACTCGTCCGCACGGCGTACGACCTCGGAAGCGGCGCCCCCCAGCTCGACGAACAGCTCCACGGGAACGCCTGGCAGCTCCTGCGCCACGAATTTTGCGAGCGCCTCGCGAGCACTCCGCTCGACCTCGCCGACTTCTAGGGCAGCTGCGTTGACGTAGGGCAAAAGCGCGCTGCCGACATACGGATTCGGCACCACGTGGCACACGGCCAGGCTGCTGCCGTTCGCTTCTGCCAGCGCGCGAGCAGTCTGCAAGACGCTCGCCGCCTGCTGGTCGAACGCCACGGCCGTCAAAATGCGCGCAGTCATGCGCTCCCAATCCCACTCCTTCAGGGTGCCGTCAACCGCGACGCGCGGCCTAGCGTGAGCGCGCCGTCAGCGCTCGCCCCACCACTTGCGGCAAAGCTCGCTCGGGCTGCCGCCGCGTTCGAGGCGGGCGGCCTCGACTCATCCCTGTGGGGTGACGTCGACGACGAAGGCGAGCGTAGGTCGCCCCTGCAGGTGGTAGCGAAGCTCAACGCGAGCGCGTTTCTCCGCTTCAAGCGCCTGCCGCAGCGCGTTAAGGGCCGTGCCGGAGCGTATTCTGCGAGATACGGATTGTTCAGTGACCGGCATGGCGTGGGCTTCCGCTCGCGCCACCTGGGTTCAACAAAGGAGGCTGAAAGGGAGACGATCATGCGCTCGATACCACTTCGTATTCACTCGATCCTGGGCCTTTTTCTGCTCGCAGGCTTTTGGGGTTGCGCCGATCCGGGCACTCCCGCCAGCGTGATGGTCGCCATCACGAGCGAGGCGCCTATCCCCGAAGGTATCGACAGCGTTGAAGTGAGCGTCGAGCGCGCAGGCATCGAGCGCTTCTACAACGTCTACTCGCGAGACAACTCGAGCGAGCGGCTCCTACCGGGCACCCTAGCTATCGACCGTCCACTCGATGATGCCAATGACTCTCCGGTCACCATAGTGGTGCGGGCGAGGCTCGGCGCCGAAGAGCGGGCACTTCGGCGCGCGACGTTCTCGTTCGTCGATAGCCAACAGCGGCTGCTGCGCATGCCGATCCGCATTGCCTGCATGACAGATGACTTGCTCGCTTGCGAATCTGGTCAAACCTGTCGCTCGGGCATTTGCGAGGCGGACTCAGTGGACCTGTCCGAGCAGCCCAGCTACGCGCGCGGACTCGTTTTTCCTGAGGACGCGGCCGAATGCTACAATCCCGCGAGCTGCAACGAAGGGAACCGAGCCTGGCTGCCCGCTGAAACGCTGCGCAGCGTGCTGGCCAGCGACTGCACGCTGCCTGGTGCGGTGGTCGGCGGCGTCGAGCGCACCGACCTCAATATGGAGTTCGTTTGGCGGGACGACCCACGCAATGCACGCGATAGCCTCCGCAACACGGCAGTGACACTCGACTACGACGCGGCTGAAGGCTGGGAGTTCGCTGCTGAAGGTCCGAGCCGTGTACGCCTGGTACCAGGCGTTTGTGAGGCGGTTCGCGACGGTCGAGTGCTAGGCACCTACGAGGTGTTCGGGTGCAAGCCCAAGGATCCTTTCGTCCCCACTTGTTCGGGTGCAAGCCTCGTCCTGGATCGTTAGCCACCATGTTCGAAATTCCGCCAATCGGGACGCGGATCGCCGATAAGTACCTCGTCACCGGACTGCTCGGCGAAGGGGGCATGAGCGTCGTACTGAAGGCTCGCCACCTCGCGCGCGACGCTACCGTCGCGATCAAGTTGATCAGGCCGGAATTCTGCGCTGATCCCCAAGCTGTGGGCCGCTTGAAGCAAGAGGCCTTGGCCGCGTCTCGGCTGCGCACCGATCACGCCGTGAGCGTCTTCGACGTGGGCGAGCTTCCCGATCAACGGCCTTTCTTGGTCATGGAATTTCTCGAAGGTGAGGACTTGGAGCAAGTGTTGGCCCGCGAGCAGAAGCTTGCAGTGCCGCGCGCAGTGCACATCGTGCTGCAAGTATTGCGGGCTTTGGCTGTTGGTCACGATGTCGGCGTCATTCATCGCGATCTGAAACCGGCAAACGTGCACTTGAGTGAGCGTGATGGCGAGCCGGAGTTCGCCAAGCTGCTTGATTTTGGCATCAGTCACATAGCTTCCGTGCCCGGGGTACGGCTCACCGCGAACCATCAGTTGATGGGCACTCCCGTCTACATGTCCCCCGAGCAGGCGCTTGACCCGAGAGACGTGGTACCGGCCAGTGACTTGTACGCTGTGGGGGTCCTGCTCTACGAGTGCCTGAGCGGACGGCCTCCCCTCTACGCAGAGACGATCGAGGCGATGCTGCATCGAGTGTTCGTCGAGACGCCAACCCGCCTGGACGAGGTGGATCCAACAACACCAGCGCGCCTTGCCGACGTGGTGGCGCGTGCGCTGGCTAAGGACGTGCAGCAACGCTTCGGAAGCGCACGGGAAATGGCGCTGGCGCTGGCGCCCTTCAGCGACGAACGATCGAGCCGCGTTCTCTCGTCCTTCGAGCCTCAGAACGTTCCATCTCGGCGCGATCGGCGCGAGTCGGGCGAGGTCTTGACCGTAGCGCTCACCAAGCACCCGACCCTGAAGCACAGATTTGGTATGCTAGGCCTGTTCGCCATCGGTTGTGCGGCCGTGGTGATGGCTCTGGTCACGCTGATGTGGGCAGCCCCCGTCAAAACCGAACCGAGCAGGGCCGGCGCCCCTTTCGCCCGAGACGCGAGTTCAAGCTTGCCTGAACCGAAGCCCCCGGCCGCTTCCGCGCCAGCTGCTCCCGCCCCCGACCCGAAGGCAGCGAACTCGGTCACAGCGTCGCCGGTCGCCTCGCAGCGCTCGGTAGCTCCGGGAGGAACGCCGGTTCGCCCTCGCCGTGCGGCCCCTCAGCCCGCGAGCCCCTTTGAATTGGAGATTTTGCGATGAAGGCATGGTTGGCCATTTTCTTTGCAGGCTTGGTCTTGTTGTCGTCCGGCATGGTCAGTGCGGCTCCAAGCTTGCGAGAGCGGCTGAGTGGCGATGCGCGAGTCGCCTTCGAGCGCGGGTTGGCACTCCACGACGCCAAGGACAGCCGCGCTGCGCTCGCCCAATTCTTGATTGCCTACGACCTATCGCGGGAACCGCGGCTGCTGGTCAATCTGGCAGTCGTCGAGCGTGACCTAGGGCACTATGCGCGGGGACTCACGTTGCTGGGTCGAGCATTGGAGGAAGGCGCGGGCGCCCTGTCCGGCGTCGAGAAGGCGAAGATCAAGCGATCTATGGCGACGTTCCGTGCGCTCACGGCGCCGCTCTCGGCACGGAGTGAGCCCCCAGGCGCTGACGTTCTCATCGACGGTGTGCAGGTCGGCAAGACGCCCCTGCCACCAGATAGCCGAATCGACCTCGGGCGGCGTCGTGTCGTGATGAAGCTCGCGGGCCGTCGCGAAGCCGAGCAGAGTCTGGAGGTGACCGGTCCGGTGGACCTGTCGCTGGATCTCGAGCCGCAGGTCCAGCTAGGTCGGCTGGAGATCGGCGTGAAGCCAGAAATCACCATGACGAGCGTCGCCGTGGATGGCGTACCCCGCGGCATGGCTCCGGTGACGCTCGAGTTGCCGATCGGTCCGCATCGAGTCAGCGTCGCCCGGCCAGGATACGTTGCTGTCGCGCGCGACGTCGACGTGCGTTTCGGCGAGATCACGCGAACGACGTTGGACTTGAGGCCTGATATCGCCCGGCTCCTCGTCACCGGCGTAGCTGACGACGCCGATGTTCTGCTCGACGGAAGGGCAATGGCGCGCGGAAACTTCGAGGGCGACGTGCGCGCGGGGACCCGCCGCTTGGAGATCAAGTCGGATGACGAGGTCAGATTTGCAACCGACCTCTTTCTGCGACCGGGTGAGCGTCGGACCGTAACAGCGCCGGAACGCAGCTCGCGGCTCGGCTGGTGGGTAGCCCTGGGTGCCGTCGCAGTTGGTGGGGCCGTGAGTGCCGCTGTCCTCCTCAATCGTGACGACCCGCCCGGCAGTATCGGCGCCGCGGGCTCTCTGAACCCGAATCGTGTGAGCGTGCCGGTTCGGTAGTGCGCCCTCGAACGCCTCCTCCG
>JANNWK010000198.1:0-6084 GCA_031408355.1 Myxococcales bacterium | reverse complement strand
TGCTGCTGGTCACGGGCGACCATGGCGAGGCCTTTGCTGAGCACGGCGACCGCTGGCACGGCTCCAACTTGCATGATCCACAGCTGCGTCCGGCCGCCCTGCTCAAGGTGCCTGGGCTTCCCGGCAAGCTCATTCAAACCGCCGTTACGTTCACCGACATCGCGCCCACGCTGGCGCGCGTACTGGGCGATCGGCACAGCTTCGACCAGCTGAGGGGTAGGAGCCTTTCGCCCTTGCTACATCGCGGCAAGCTGCCCGCAGAAAGCTCCAGCTTCGTGAGTGAAAGCTTTTCGGTGGACGACGGACGCGCCTACATGGCCGCCCTGATCGACTACCCATTCAAGTTGATTTACGTGGAAGAAGGCCGGCGTTTCTCGCTCTTCGATCTGTCGCGCGATCCCGGGGAGCTTTCTCCGCTGGAGCCTGGCAGCGAGCCGCGCGGTCCGGCGCTGGTGCAGCAGCTCGTGGGCTACCTGGAGCGCGCACGCCCCGCCACGGTTGGGGCGGCACAGCGCTAGCGCTCAAGACAACAGGCGTGGCCCAGCGACGATCAGTCGGGCCAGTTCGTCGAAACGTGGCGCTACCAGATCGGGGAGCGTTGGCGAGCCGTGGCGGAGTGGGCACAGCTCGCAACGGTTTTGGGCGAACACGAGGCCAGCGCGGACTTTGGCGGCCCGCGCGGCCTCCACGTCCGTGGCGCTGTCGCCGAGCATCCAGGTTGTCTCGGGAGCGAAGCCGCTGTTCAGCATGGCCCGGAGCAGCAGGCCGGGCTTGGGCTTTCGGCAGTCGCACGCGACGGCCAGCTCGGCGGGCCCGTGCGGGCTTCCCTGGGGGTGGTGCCAGCAGACCTCCACGCTGGAAATGCGGATTCCGGCCTCGGCCAGCGCCGCCTGAAGCGCGTGGTGCGTGCGGTGCACGGCCTCAACGCTGAACTGGCCCTTGGCGGGGCCCGGTTGGTTGGTGGCGATGGCGAAGCCGAAGCCGGCCTCTCGGAGGAGCGCGAGCCCCGCCAGCACGCCCGGCAGAAAGCGTATTTGGGAAGGGGCCCAGGCCACCGAGACGGTGCCGGTTTCCTCGTCGCGGACGACATCGATCAACGTGCCGTCGCGGTCGAGGATGATGCCTGGGCGCTGCTCGCTCATGGTCGTAGGCTGCGCGGGTCGGCCGCGCTTCTGGCCTGGTAATACCGCGGTCGGCGCCGTGATGTAAGGTAGCGCGGCGTGATCCGCGGTTTCTGGCTAGAGCTCAGGCGTTCCGCAAGCCTCACTGCTGGCGCCTGGCCAAACTGGGCGCCTGCTGGCTTGGGCATTGGCTGCGTGCTCACCTGCATTTGGCTCGCGCTCGCGCCGGCGTTTGCCGACCTCGACCTGTATGGCGGGCACGACTGGGACGAGATGAGTGCCCACCGGCTTTTGACGGTGAAAGCGCTGCTTGAGTTTCGGCAGTTGCCCCTGTGGATGCCGTACGCGTGCGGTGGTTTTTCGGAGTGGGGCAATGTGCAGGGCGCCTCCAATCTGATTTCCCCATGGCTACCGGCCTACCTGCTGCTCGAGTTGCGTCATGCGTTGAGGGTCGAGCTCCTGGGAACGGCGCTCGTGTCCGCGCTCGGAACCTGGCTACTCGCTGGCGAATTCACCCGGAGCGTTGCGGCGCGGGTCCTGGCCTGTCTGGTGTTCGTCGTGAATGGACGCTTCGCGCTGCAAGCCGCGACCGGTCACCTTTGGCACCTTCAATATTGCTACCTCCCTTGGGTGTTCTGGGCGTTTGAGCGCGCGCTTCGTAGCGAGCATGATGACCACAAGGCCTGGGCTTTCGAGCTTCGCTGGCTGTTGCTGGGCTCCTCAGCATTGGCCATGATGGTGTATTCGGGTGGGATCTACCCGCTGCCGCACGCCGCCGTGCTGCTCTCCATGTACGGGTTGGCGCGCGCTGGGTTCGGTCGTTCGCTCAGGCCACTCTGGCTCGTGGCCACGCTCGGTGTGCTCGCGATCGGGCTGTCGGCGCCCAAGTTGTTTGCGATCATGACCGACTTCGGGGAGCGGCCCCGCTTGGTGACCTCGACCGAAAGCATCGACCTCTCGCTGCTGTGGCATGCGCTTACTTCGCCGAATCAGACGCCGGGTTCTCGCCCGGTGCCGATTCAACACTGGGGATGGCACGAGTACGGCCTATACATTGGCTGGCTGCCCGCCCTCTTGCTTGGCCTGGGCTTGGTTTGGCCTGCGCCCCCGCCAGCGCAAGCGCTCAAGCTGACCGGACTCGTCGCGCTTGTGCTCGGATTCGGCGCGTTTGGTGAGCTTTCTCCCTGGACGCTGCTTCACCAAGTTTCGATCTTCCGCTCGCAGCACGTGCCCACGCGTTGGCTCTACCCAGCGGTCCTGTGTTTGGGCGTCGTCGCGGCGGCTTTTGTCGGCCGAGGCATCACGCAGCTGGCGCCGCGCTGGCCGCGGCTGGACGTCTTCCTCCTGGTGCCCTGTTTGTGGATCGCGCTCGACGTGGGACACCAGGCGAGCGTGCCGCTGCGGCGCGCCTTCTGGATGCAGACTCGCAGCGTGGCCAAGGCGCCGGCCTTCGTGCAAGTGGAGCGCGTGCCTCGCGACCTCCAGTACCGGCGTCGCGACTACGCGCCCGAAGCCGTACCAGCCATGCTGGCCGGCATCGGTGTGCTGCAGTGCACGTTGCACGCGAGCCTGAATATCTGGGCGCCTAAGGCCGAGAACGGGCGTCCGTTCGGGCAGGGCGCGCGCGGCAGAGCAGACAAGCAGTATCGGGGCGAGGTCTTCACGCTCGGCGGTAGCGGTCAGGCGCGCCTCGTGTCGTTCTCGCCGAATCGAATCGAGGTGGCGGTGTCAGGGGCGCGGGCAGGTGAGCGTCTGGTGCTCAATCAAAACTTCGACCCCGGCTGGAGCGTTAACGGGCGCCAGGTGGAGGTTTATCAGGACGCACTTTCGACGACTCTCGAGCCTCAGGCTGGGCGCTTGGTCTTCAGGTTCTGGCCCCGTGGGTTGAGCGCTGGGCTTGCGAGCTTGGCGCTGACCGTGCTCGTGCTGGGCGGGGTTGCCTACCTTCGCCGCGCCAGGGCGGCGACGTTGAGCCCGTAGGGGAGCTGGGGGCGAGCTTCAATCAGCTGCGAGGCGGGGAAGACGAAGCGATCAAAGACTCGAAGCTGACCACCTCCGAGCTCGCGCTTGCCAAGCAGTCGTCCGGCCACGAGCCAGGGCAGGACTCCTGCGAGGTTGCGATACCGCACCCAGCTCACCTGAAAACCGGCCAGGTTCAATTTCCGGCGCAGCTCGCTGCGCGAGTAACGCCGCACATGCCCGACGCTCCTGTCGAGCGAGCCCATCAGCTCCTGGCGCGCCGGGACGTACACGGCCAGTGCCCCGCCTGGCCTGAGCGCCTCGCGGAGTCGCGCTAGGCAACCAACATCGTCGTCGAGGTGCTCGAGCACGTTGGATGAGAGTACTGCGTCTAGCGTGGCCGGACCGCGCTCATCCAGGTAGGTCTCGATGGTGCCGCGCAGCACCTCGAGCTTGGGCTCTGACCGAAAGCGCTCGCTCAGCAAGGCACACAGCGTGGCCTCGGGTTCTAGCGCGACAACCCGGCGCGCTCGCAGCAGCAGGCGGGCCGTGAGCGCCCCGGTGCCCGCGCCGTGGTCGAGCACGTCGCCGGCGATTGCTTCGGCGAATAGATCGGCCATCCAAGCGAAATAGCGCGGCGCTTCGTCACGGCTCGAAAGCCCATACGGCAAGGCCACGGCAGTCACTCCCTTCGCTCTAGCCGAGGCGCGCCAAGGAGACGACGCTATTCGTCGGGCTTGGACCAGCCGTAGTATACGGGCCTTTTCCCGAACATGTCTGGCTACAGCGTCCACCGCTCATCCTTCGCCTCGACGCCAGCCGTCCGAGCCTCGCGCGAGCGCACCGAGTACGTTGCCTGCTCGGTATGCGGCGACGATCGCGTAGCCTACTTGTTTCTCCGCGAAGCCCAGCGCTTCGTGCGCTGCCTGGGCTGTGGCCTCGTGTACGTGAGTCCGGTCGGCGCTGCCGGCGCCTGCTACTTCGACATCGCCCAAGTCGGCCGACTGGTTACGGCCCAGGACGAGCGACTGGCAAGGAGCGATCTTGCGCAAGCACTGACCCGCCTCGGGCGGCGGTTCGCGGCGCGGCACGGGCACCCGCCGCGCCGCACCCTGCTTTTGGGGCGCTTCTTCGCGGATCTGGCAGAGCTGCCCGAGCTTCGGGCGATAGGTCTTGAGGTCGTGCGCATTGAAGGCCCAGAATTCGCGCAACTCTCCCGGAATTCGGAGCTCGAGGGGGGCGCGGCTCGCGTCGACTCGGACGTAGATCTGGTCGTGCTGAACGAGCTGCTCGAGGCTTGTTCGGATCCTGGCAAGGTGCTTTCGCAACTGACGCCGCGGCTTTCGTTGGGCGCGGAGCTGGCCATCTTCTACGCGGATGCCGAGTCCCTGCCGGCGCGCCTGCTGCGCCGCCACTGGCCGCCATTCTTCGAGTTGAAGCGGACATTTTTTGGTTTCGCTCAGCTCACGCGGCTCGCTCTTCGCCACGGTCTTTCGCTATTGGAACAGGAGGCTGCGCCGATTCACCGGACGCCGCGCTACGCGCTTTCCCGCGCGCTCCAAGCTTCGCCCCGGGCCCTCCGCCTCGCCCGCCTGGCTCCGACCGTGCCGCGGGTTTGGCTCGGGACCGGGCTGCGCGTGGCGACCTTCGAGCGCCGCGCGCCCGCCGTTCTGGAGTCAAAGGAGAAGCTGTCGATTGTGCTGCCGGTGTACGAAGAGGCTGCCACGGTGGCCCAGGTAATTGAGGCGCTGCTGCAGAAGCCGCTGCGGGTCGAGAAGGAATTGCTGATCGTGGAGAGCGGCAGCCGTGATGGCACGCGCGAAGTCGTCGAACAGTTCCGGGGCGTGCCCGGCGTGCGCGTGCTGTTTGAGCCGGCCCCGCGGGGCAAGGGGCACGCGGTACGAACGGGGCTTTCCGCCTGCACCGGCAGCATCGTGATGATCCAGGACGCGGATCTCGAGTACGACATTGAAGACTACGACGCTCTGCTCGAGCCCATCTTGCAACGGCGTACGAGTTTTGTGCTTGGCTCGCGCACGCTCGGCGCAGGTGACTGGAAGGTGAGAAAATTTGCCAGCGGGGCCGGCTCCGGCCTGCTGCTGAACCTGGCCCAAGTCGGTTTCGCCAAGACGTTCAACCTGCTCTACCAGCAGCGCACCACCGACGTGAACACGATGTTCAAGGTGTTTAGGCGCGCCTGCCTGGCCGGGGTAAGGCTCGAAAGCGATGGCTTCGAGCTCGATATTGAGCTGGTCTGCAAGCTCGTCTTGGCCGGTTACGCGCCGCTTGAGGTACCGGTCAACTACGTTGCGCGGGACTTTGAGCAGGGCAAGAAGATCCGCTTCCTGCGTGACGCTTGGCCCTCCTATGCGGCCTTCTTCAAGTATCGCCTGCCGCGCGAGCGCTAGCGCGGCGCCGCGCCAGCAGCCACAGCAGCGAGCTGAGCAGCCACCATCGCGAACCTGTCGAACCCGCCGCTGACGGGCTGGGCGCGGTGATTGCGCAGCCGCCGTCCTGCGCCGTCTGGCCGGCTCCGGCCCGCGTGGCGTTGGGGGCGCCGCCGTCGCCGCCGCCTCCTGGCTCCTGGTGGGGGGCGCCGCCGTTGCCCGCGACCGGGCCGCTGGGTTCGAACTCTGGTGGCGGAGTGCCGGCCCAGTCCGGGGGAGGGTAGTCGCCCCGGGAAGCCGCATCGAAGGCCGAGCTGCGAATGAAGGCGCGCCAGGCGAACACGCTGCTGTAGACGGCGGTCGTGCAGTCGGCGTTGCCCCGCGAGGTGACGCCCACGACCAAACCGTCATCGCTTAGCGCGGGACTGCCCGAGTCTCCGGCGCAGATTGGGCTATCTGCGATCCATTCGTTGTCCGCTGCCAGCGCCGCTGGGCAGTCGCTGCCCGTGCAATACACAACTCCCCCCGGTGCGCGCTGCCGATGTCCCGCACTTGCTCCCACCAAATCCAAGCTATCTTGGATCCCGTAGCCGACGGCCGAGAACGGCTCGTCGGGC
>JANNWK010000197.1:0-4207 GCA_031408355.1 Myxococcales bacterium | reverse complement strand
TTTCTCCAGCTCGGAGCTCTGAGGCGCTACCCATCTGGTGTCCTGCACGAGTGCCAGGATCGCGATCCGCCGCGCCACATCTGGCCGCAGCGCGGCTTGTGTCTCCGCCCACGCTTGCTGTACCCGTTGAACGGTGATTCGTGGCATGTAGATGGCCAGAATCCCCTGGCTAACGTTTGGTTGCTGTACGAGCCACGTCGCCATCTGCATCAGCCCTGCCCGCAGGTCGCGCAGTCCGCCCTGCGCGCGACGCTTGACCTCCAAGATCCGTCGCCCGTCCTTCGTCGCGAAGTCGGGTCCCGGTCCTTTCGACTCTCGCCATGTACCCGGCAGATCCATGAAGTTAAAGTAGCAACTAAGAACCAAAGTGGCAACGAAATATTAAGATGCCACTTTGCTTCGATACACTGAGCACTTAGCAAGTAATTTCAAGCATCTACTGATCGCTTCGGCAGATTCCGCGCCCTCTGTCCGCTCGATGCAGACGTCACCACGTATCCCTAGCAGGCCACTCGCCGCTTCCCACCTCGGTCGCCTCCGAGGTCTGCCGGCAAGCTCAAGGCTCCTGTCCGCACGCGCGGCGCATTCGCAGCAGGGCCGGTGAGTTGGAATATTGCTCGGCGAATCGCCTCATTTCCGCGACAGCCTCGGAGGTTCGTCCTACGCCGCACAATGCAACAACTCGACCTGAAATGGCTTCCCGACGCAGCATACCCCCGGGGTACTCGCGTAGGTGTCGTTCGTAGAGCGAGAGGGCTGCGGCCGCGTGACCCCCGCGCAGCTGCGCCTCGGCTGCGGCAACGAGCAGCGCTTCCTCGGACGCGATCCGCGCTGGGGCGCTAGAGGCGAGGACGCTCGGCTTGCTCGGCGGCTCAGGCCGCACGAAACGCACCGCGGGCGGCTCGCCACCGGTCAGCGAAACGGCCGGCTGCACTGAGTTCAGTGGCGCGCTTGGCTCCACAGAAGCGCTCGGAGCCGACGCCAGGCTCGCTCGGGGCTGGGCTCGGACGGCAGTGGACGCGACGGATTTCGCTGACGACGGCGCTTGTGGCGTGCTCAGGAGAGAAAGTAGGGTCGTGCTGCCGACGGCGGCCACCACCAGCGAGCCAATGAACTTCAGAGCCACGCTGGTCGTCGCTGGAGCGAGTGGAGCCGGGCTCGGGACGGGAGCAGGGGCGGGCTCGGCAGGGGACAAGGTGTCGAGCGACGCCACCACTCGCTGGTGCATCGCATCGATATCGGCTTGGCTAGGCTCGTCGAGCGGTCCCTCGTCTTCGATCAGCGTCTTGGATTCCTCGGAGAGCTCGCTCATCGCTGGCCCTCGCGCGCCTTGGCTCGCCGAACGAGCACATTGAACTCGGCACGCGCGGCGCGCAGACGCGAGTACATGGTGTTGGGATTCAGGCCCAGCACAATGGCGATCTCCGAACCGGGCAGCTCCTCCAGATCGGCCAGCACGAAGACCTCGCGCAGCTCTTCCTGCATATCGGCCAGCACACGATGTAGCAGCCGCACCCCGCTGGAGCGCTCCGCGTGCTGCTCGGGCGAGCTCGTCGAGGGCGGGGGCTCAGCAGCCAGCGCCGAGACTCGGCGCTCCTGCCGTCGACGCGCTCGCCGATGGTCGGACGCCACCTTGAGCACGATCGCGTAGATCCAAGTGCTGGTCTTGCTTCGACCCTCGAACTCTCCCAGGCGCCTTGCCACGATGATGTAAACGTCCTGGACCGCGTCAGCCACCAACTCGCGCGGCAGCAGGCGGCGCAGGGAACGCAGCACCAGTGGCGCCGTCCCACGGTAGACTTGATCGAACGTGATTGATTCGATCGGTGGCCGCGCTTGCTCGGGAGCGAGCGGGCGGCTTGATGCAGGATCATCTTCGGTGATCGTGGCCAGCTGAGTCCTCGTTCGTGCAGCAATGTCGTACTTCTCGCGAAGGCCCGCAAGCGCACCGGACTCGTCAAGAAGTTGGTCCGAGCTGGCCACCCATCGATCCGTGGCCCCGCTGGACCAACAGATAGCGGCAACGTGGTCAAAGGTGGGCGCGCCGCAAGATGCTCGAATCACCAAGATCCTGCCCCGAGCTGGCCACCTATCACCCCCGTGGCCCAACTGAACGCAGCGCAGGGCGAACGACCGGCGACCGAGGCCGGCCCTCAGCTCAAGCCGCAACGACACTCTGCTAGCACGAGACTCGCCCTCTTCGTCGCAGCGTCCGTCGCGATCCTGACCCACGGCACGGCCTGCGGCGATGACGGGGCCAGTCAGACCCCGCAGGCGGGCGACGGCGGGCAAACCAACGCCGGGGGTAGTGACAATCGATCTGGTTCTGCCGCGGACGGCGGCAACAACGCGGCGGGCAGCAACGACGCGGCGGGCTTCGCCGCAGACGGTGGAGATGGCGCGGCGGGCAGCGATGGCGCCGCCGGGTTTGACGCGGGTGGCGCGGCGGGCAGCAACGGCGCCGCCGGGGCCGATGCGGGCGGCGCGGCCGGCAGCCCGGGTGTGCTTCCAATTTACACCATCGGTGGCAGCGTGGTGGGGCTGGTCGGTACGCTGGTGTTGCAGAACAACGGCGGCGACGACCTGACCGTGTCCACAAACGACTCCTTCACGTTCGCAGACGGGCTTCCGGACGACAGTGACTACGACGCCACGGTGCGCAGCGCACCCTCGGGCCAAGCATGCACGATCACGAACGGCTACGGCACGCTGAGCGGGGGCGACGTTCTCGACATCGCGGTGAGCTGCGTCGACAAGGCCTGGAGCGGCGCCGAGCTCCTCGAGCTCGACGATCAAGCGGTTGGCCCACCCGTGGTGGCATTTGACAGCGACGGCGGCGCCACCGCACTCTGGTGGCAGTCGTTCGTGGGCCCCGACCGAATTGTGCGCACTGGCTTCGACGAGGGCAGCTCGTGGGGCACCCGAACCCCCATCGACGACCTGGGTGCAGGAGCCTCAGGAGATCCCGACATTGTCTTCGGACCCGACGGCACGGGAATCGCCGTTTGGGTCGAGTTCCGCGCTGGGGTCTCCAGCGTGCGATCCAGCCGATTTGCGGCGGGCGCGTGGGGGCCGGCTGAGTTCATCGAGACGGTCGACTCCGGGTTCGCTCGGCGGACCAAGGTCGCGGTGAATGCCAGCGGCGACGCCGTCGCCGTGTGGATGAAAGATGGCGACGCCAGCGCTGGCGTTCGCTACGACATCTGGGCCAACCGCTTCACCGCCGGGATAGGTTGGGGCACGGCCGCGCCCATCGAGACCGACGACACGGGCGGGGCCGAGTTCCCGCAGGTGGCCATCGATGCCAGCGGCGACGTCACCGCGGTGTGGGCGCAGCGAGACGCCAGCATGACGAAGAACATCTGGGCCAATCGACATACGGGCGCGAGCTGGGGGACTGCGGCGTTGCTCGAGACGAGCCCTACGAATGCGGACGATCCTCGGATAGCCATGCAGGCGAACGGCGACGCGATTGTGGTGTGGGCCTCGAGCTACGTTTGGGGACTGGGCTACACCGCCGAGACCGACGCGTGGGGAACGGCGCTCGAGGTCTCAAGCACGGTCACCGGAAGCACGCCCCAAATAGCCTTCGACGCAAGTGGGCATGCCATCGCGGTATGGCGACAGAGCGGTAACGGCGACCCGGGCAGTATCTGGGCCAACCGCTACACGGGAGGAACGGGTTGGGCTGCAGCAGTCCCGGTCAAGGCCAACGTCACGGATAGCGCGAGCTCGCCTGACCTGGCCGTCAGCGGCAGCGGCGATGCAGTCGTGACCTGGACGCAATACGATGGCACACGAAACAGTATCTGGTGCAATCGTTACTCCGCCGCGCAGGCCTGGGGCATGGCGACGTTGCTCGAAACGAGCGATGGGAATGCCAGCTATCCCCAGGTCGCTCTCGACGCCGACGGCGACGCGGTCGCGGTGTGGCAGCAGTTCGACGGCCTGCGCGACAACATCTGGGGCAGTCGATTTCGGTGACTGCGGCTTCGAGATCAGCTTCACCAGGCCAGCGGACTGGTGTTTAGGCGTTTCGGGTTTCTGGGTAGTTGGCCCGGACTCTGGCGGATTGAAGAGCGCCCGTGAATGTTTGGTCCCTAGTTCGCTCGGCTGCGGTTGTTGTGCTGCTCGGCTGCGTTTCGGCAGCGTGCGGACGCGCTGAGCTGCCGATCTGGAGCGACCGCTCCGACGGCGGGATTTCCGG
>JANNWK010000196.1:0-2257 GCA_031408355.1 Myxococcales bacterium | reverse complement strand
CAAGAGCTACTACGGCCGCGGGCCCATTCAGCTGTCTTGGAACTACAACTACGGCGCGGCGGGCGACTACCTGAAGCTCAACCTGCTGGCGAACCCAGATCTCGTAGGCACGAGTCCCTCCGTTGCTTGGCAGACAGGGCTCTGGTTCTGGACGACCAGCAGGCCTCAAGGCTCCAGCTGTCACGACGTCGTTACGAGCGGCCAGGGCTTCGGCGCCACCATTCGCATCATCAACGGACCCCAAGAGTGTGGCGGCGCTTGGCCCGAGGCCGTCCAGCAGCGAGTCGATGCCTACCAGCGCTTCTGTCAAATCCTCGGCGTCGAGCCGGGCTCGGGCCAATCCTGCTAGCTTAGATTGGCCCGCGCTACGCTTCGCACTCCACGTTGACCGTCTCGCCTGGCTTGGCGTAGGGCACGAGGTGACCTACCAGCGCCTTGCCGTTCACGCTGAGCTTAACGTCGCCGTTGCCGCGCACGTTCTTGACCGTGATGTTGTAGGTCGCGCCGCGGCACTTGCGCGTCACCGTGAAGCCTTCGATCTCCGTGCCCATGCAGGGGCGCACCGACAGCCCGTCAAACTCAGGCCGCACTCCCAGCAGGTACTGGGAAGCCGCCACGAAGTTCCAGGCCGCTGTGCCGGTGAGCCAGGAGTTCTTCGCCTCGCCGTGACGCGCGGCATCCTTGCCGGCAATCATCTGTGAGTAGACGTAGGGCTCGGTGCGGTGCACCTCGCTGATCTCCTCCAGATAGGCGGGGGCTATTTTCTTGTAGTAGTCGAACGCGCGGTCCCCTCGCCCGATGACGGTCTCGGCGATCATCACCCAGGGATTGTTGTGGCAGAAAATGCCCGCGTTCTCCTTGTATCCGGGCGGGTAGGAAGAGATTTCGCCGAGCTCGACGTGGTACTCCGCGTAGGGCGGATTGTTGAGCACGATGCCGTACTTGGTATCCAGGCGCTCCTTCACGGAGTCGAGAGCGAGCTTGGCCTCGCCCGTCTTTACGCCAATGCCGGCCATGACGCAGAAGCCCTGCGGCTCGATCAAGATCTGAGCGTCGCCCGGCGGGCATTGCTTGCTACCCACCTTCTTCCCGAAGAAGTCATAGGCGCGCAGGAACCACTCACCGTCCCAGCCGTCCCTGAGCACGGTCTCTTCCATGGTTTTGACTTCGGCACGGGCGCGCTTCCCCTCATCTGCCTGACCCTTGCGCTCGCACATCGCCGCATACTCCGGACCAATGTGCACAAACATGCCGGCGATGAAGACGCTCTCGGCGGTTCTGCCCACGCGATTGCCGGTAGTTTGATAGGGCTCGTCCGGCGTCTCCGAGAAGCAGTTCAGGTTGAGGCAGTCGTTCCAATCCGCGCGACCAATCAACGGCAGACCGTGAGGCCCCAGGTTGTTCAGCACATGATCGAACGAGCGCTTGCAGTGTTCAAGCAAGGATGCCTGATTCTGCTCGTCGTTGTCGAACGGCACCTGCTCATCCAGGATGGCCCAGTCGCCCGTTTCTTTGATGTAGCCGGCGACACCAAGAATGAGCCAGAGCGGGTCGTCGTTGAAGCCGCTGCCCACATCATTGTTGCCGCGCTTCGTGAGCGGTTGATACTGATGGTAGGCGCTGCCGTCGGTGAACTGCGTCGAGGCGATGTCGATGATTCGCTCACGAGCGCGCTCCGGGACAAGATGCACAAACCCCAGCAGGTCCTGGTTGGAATCCCGGAAGCCCATGCCGCGACCAATCCCCGACTCGAAATACGACGCACTACGCGACATATTGAAGGTAACCATGCATTGGTAGGGGTTCCAGATGTTGACCATCCGGTTCAGCTTCTCGTCCTTGGAAGAGAGCGAATACAAACCTAAAAGGCCGTTCCAGTGCTCGCGCAGTTTCGTCAGCGCTGAAGTGACTTGGTCCGTCGTGGAGAAGGCACTAATTAGCGATTTCGCCGGCTGCTTGTTGATGACGCCCGGCTTCTCCCACTTCTTGTCGCGCGGCACCTCGACGTAGCCCAGCGTGAACACGAAGGTTTTGGTCTCACCCGGCAAAAGCTCCACCGCCAAGCTATGTGAAGCGATCGGCGACCAGCCGCTCGCCACTGAGTTCCGCGATTCCCCGGCGGCCACCACATCCGGCTCACCGAAGCCGTTGTACAAGCCGAAGAACGTTTCACGATCGGTGTCGAAGCCGGCGATCTTGGCATTCACGTGATAGAACGCGTAGTGATCCCGGCGCTCCCGGTACTCGGTCTTGTGGT
>JANNWK010000195.1:0-5887 GCA_031408355.1 Myxococcales bacterium | reverse complement strand
CATCGCCGGTGAGCGCGCGAGTAGCGTCGTTGCCGCCAAACACCGCGGCCTGGCCGACGCCGTCCAAGGCTGCGCTGGCGATGGTGCCATATTGGCCTGCCCAATCGATCACGCAGCCCGGCTGAGTGCCTGGGCAAGTCGCGGGGACGCCGCCGCTGCCGGCACTGCCTCCGCTACCGCCACCGCCACCCGTGCCACCAACGCCACCCGTGCCACCAACGCCGCCGCTCGCGCCGCCGTTGCCCGCGTTGTTCGCGGTGCCCGCCGACCCTCCATTCGCGCTCGAACCACCGGAGTCGTCCGCGCCGCCCACGGCGTCGCCTGCCCCTCCTTCATTCGCACTGCCTCCGCTACTGCTGACATTGCCGCCCGCCGTAGGCTTCGTCCCAGCAGCGCTGCCGCCCGAGGAGCCCGTGACAGGTGAGAACTGAGCGCTTTCGCCGCAGGCCACCAGGAGCAACGTCGTACCGAGACCCAAGCCAAGCAGGTTGCGCATCCAGCATCTCCAAGAGCGATCGGCGTAGAGTCGAACCATAGCTCAGCAGACAGCAGCGAACGCTTTGGCACACCGCGCCGGCAGTGCGCCGGCAATTTTTGTGCGTTCCCCGCCTACATTGGAGGGCGCGAGGCCATCCAGGCCGCCGCCGCGCGCTCCAGGTCCGGCCCAGGCAAATTCATGTCGAGCGGAAGCTTCGCACCAAAGCGACGTTCGAGGCTGTGGCGCGCGAAGTAGCGAACCAGCGGGTAGTCATTGCCGAGGAGCCGCCCGATGAGCGCGTCGGTCTTTGGCACGGCCTTTCGCACCGCAATGTCGGCGGCCAACGCCTGTTCGTGGGGCTTGCCCGCCAGCAGCGTCAGCCACACCGGGTTGAGCCCCAGATCGGCGCCATAGAGTCGCCGGAGCTGGCCGCGATCATAGCGCTTACCCCACCACTTCTCCATCGTCAGCACGATCTGCTCCACGCTGCGATTGGCGTGGCACAGCGCGCACTCGAGCGGTCGATCCCCGAGCACCCGTTCGGGATCCGTTGGCGAGCCGATGCGATGCGAGCGCGTGAAGTCATACGCCAGACCCATGTTCTTCTTGGGCATGTGGCAACCTAAGCAAGCGCTACCCGGCTGCCCCGGCGCATGATGCGAATGGGCCTGAAGCGCGCTCGGAGCGGCAAGCTCGGCGTGACAACCGGTGCAGATCCGATTGCCCTGGACCTGACCAAGCTGCTCCAGGTGCCCGGCTGAATCCCCGCCGTGCGGATCGTGGCAGCTTGTGCAATCCATGGCGCTAGCACAACCGCCCAGCAGAAAATCGCGTGCCTCGCCCGAGTTGGTGGTGCTACTGCCGGGCGCGCGCCTGCGCTCTCCCCCCTCCCAGGTGTACGGGTACTGCGAGAACAATACGGTGTGGCACTTGGCGCAAGTGCGGTTCACGTCCTGGGCCGGTGTCGGCGGCCCGCCGCTCGCCGCCTCCACATGCATGAACCGACTGCGCAGCGCGAAGCTGGGCAGCACCTGCAGCGGCGCCCGCACGTGCTCGAGCGCCCCACCATGGCAGCTCTCGCAACCCACCCCGAGCTCCAGCAACTGAGCCTCGCCCCAGCGCTCACGGGTCTGCGAAATCGTCGTAGAAAGCGCGTGCTCCACGTCCCCGCTGAGGTTGCCCTGCACGCCGAGCTGCCTCAGTTCTCCGGTCAGGGCAGCGCGGAGGCCGCCCGCGTCGTCCACAACGTAGCGAAACGCCTTGTTCTCCGGCAATTCTACGCTGGCTGAACCTTGATAGCTGGGGGCGCCGGGTCCGTAGAGATCGTCATACAGCGTCGTGAAGGTGGGCGTCGTGTTGTGGCACATGATGCACGCGCGCTGCCACACGAGCCCCGGCTCGAGCCCCGAGCGCTCGGGCACCATCACCGAGTAACCCTTGTAGCGCAGCGTGCCATCGAAACGCAGGTAAGAGAGCGGCAGCACCCGCTCGTCATCCACGGCGACCCCAAACGGCTCCTGCAAGGGCACCTCAGCACCCACAAAGTCTTCGCGGTAGCGACCGCCGATCACCTTGGTGACTCGGAACAAGGACAACTGGTCGCCCCGCAAAAGCTTCATGAACCGCGACCCCTCTCGCAGTTCCAGGCTCGCCGTGTCCGCCCCGAGCCGGAGCTCACGCCCGTCAAAGGGAGCCTCCATCTGAGCGGTCGCGGCGTCGCGCGTCATGCGATGCATGGCCGAACGCGCCCAGCCCTCCGCGATACCGGCGTGGCAGCCCAAGCAAGCCTTTGACCCCGCGTAGTCCGAACGCAAAATATTGCTCTCAGGCTCACGGCCGCCGGAGTTTGCCCCGCTGGCCGTGCTCGCCGGGGCGCGCGCCTGACAAGCCACGGCGCACACCGCAAGCAAGCCAAGGAGTGCCCGCCGCATCCAGCTACTCCTCCAGCAGCGCGAGCAACTTTAAGACCGTGTTCCAGTTGCGCGCGGTGCCGGCTACCCCGAGCTTCTTCTCAACGATCCCACTCGTCAGCCGCGAGCGACCAATGCCGTCCGGATACACCAAGTAAAGCTCGCGCCCGTTGGCCTTCACCCGCTCACGCCCTGCGATCGCTTGTTCCAGCGCAGGCACACCCCCCTTCACAGGCTTGGTCTTGAGTGGCATCACGAGCAGATGACTCGGATCCTGCTTGGCTTCGCCGGCAAAGGGATTGGCCAGCACCAGCGCTCGCCACTCGGCCGCCGACCGAACCAGCACCGGTGTCTCCACGCCGAGCGAACGCAGGAGCGCGCCCTCGAGTAGCGGCTCCAGCGCCCCCGAATTGCGCGCGCTACTCTCGAACACCAGATTCCCGCTCTGCAGCAGCGTGCGCACGCGCGAAAGCCCCAAGCCTTCAGCAACCCCGCGCAAATCCGCCATGCTGACCTTGTTGCTATTCGGCAGGTTGACGGCGCGCAGCAGCGCGACGAAGGCTGGCATCGGGCGTGGCAATCCGAGCGAAGCCTAGAACTTCTTGCCGCTCAGGTAGGCGAAAATCGCCATGCCGAGCACGTACAGCACGACCACGCCCGCCACCACGTAAGGCGTGCGGCGAAAGCGGGGCGAGCGGTAGTATTCGGCGAGCACCTGCTCGGTTCGCGCCACGTCCCCATGCCATTCGGCCTCCGTGGCCGCCACCTCGCTGCGAGCCTTGCCGCCCGGCGCGTGAACGTTTCCGCCCATCAGCGCCGAGGTCAAACGCTCCACACCGCGCTCGGCGCCCCGCTCTGTCGCGTACTGACCGAGATCCGCGCGATTTTCGCCGTCCGTCACGAACACCACATAGTGCGAAGAACGCCCGCCCGCTTGAAGCCGCACGCCCAGGGCACAGCGCTCCCTGCGGAAATCTCCCCGACGCAGCGGCCCTCGTACGAGCAGCCTATCGCCGCTGACCCGGACGAAGATGAGCTCCGCGAGCGCAGCCCACAGCATGGCGCCGCCGAACAGCGCCGTCACCAGCGCCGTACCGAGTCCCGGACCGCGAAGCGCGAACACCACAGCAAAGCTGAGCAGACCCCCGCCCGCAAAGAGCATTAGGAACGGCACGAAGAGACCAGAGCGTTGAGTGGGCCATACGAGCAGCATGAGTTTAGCGAGTCTTGCTCCGAACCGCGGAGCGCGAAAAGGCCCCTGACGACGTCGCGGTCGATTCCGGGTTGCGCGGCCGAATTGCTCGTGCTTTAAGCGCGGCGGTTCTTTCCGGGAGGCGGCAATGAGCACAAAGACATTCGGTACAGTTTGCGGGACGGCGTTGGTGGTGGCTTGGGCGGCGACGGCCTCGGCTCAGCAACCCAAAACAGGGACAACTCCGCCAGCTGCTGGGCCCCAGGCGGAAGCTGCGCCGGCACCTCCGCCCGTCGACAGCGCGGCCCCCGCACCGGTCCCGCCCGTCGAGCCCGCCGCCACCGTGCCGGTGCCCGATAGCGGGGCCAACGCGAAAGACGAAGACGAAGGCGCTGACGAAGACGAGCAGCCAAGGCGCAAGAAGAAGCGCGGGCGGGGCCGATGGCGGGACGGCGACGACTCCGCTTCGTCCCGAGAAGGCTCCGAAGATGAGTCCGAAGACGCCAGCCCATCGCTGGGGGACCCGCTGCAGCTGGGAGGCACCCGGTTCATCGTCAGCGTTGAACGGGCCACCAGCGTGCTGGCGTGGGCCGGGACCACCACAATCACAAACACCTCATTCAATCAGTTCGGTGACCCCACGACCAGCGACCAGGAGGTGGAGTCGTCCGGTACCGACGTGTCGTTCCTGGGCGGAAACACAGAGAACAACCCCTTCGCGATCCCACGTGTTGCGTTTGACGCCATGCTGAACAGCGGTCTCACCCTGGGCGGCTCACTCACGTACCTGACGAGCAGCAGCAAGGCGGAGATCCCTTCTGACCTGGATCCGACAGTGAAGACGACGGTCGACGGTCCCACCCGCAGCACATTCATCCTCAGTCCGCGCATCGGCGTGATGCTGAAGGCCTCACCGACCGTGGGCATCTGGCTACGCGGCGGGATCACGCGCGTTTCCGTGACTTCGGAGACCAAGAGGAGCATCGATGATGTGGACGGCACCCGGGAAGTCACGACGACTGGCACCGGGACGTTCGTCAACGTGTCGCTCGATCCGCAGCTCGTCCTGATGCCGGTCCCCCACGTGGGCATCACGCTAGGTGCCGCCGTCGATATCGGCGCATCAGGCACCTACAAATTTGAGACGTCCGGATCGCCCTCCCAAGAGGTCGACCAGACCCTCTCCTCCTATGGCGCCACCGCTGGGCTCGTCGCCATCTTCTAGACCCCATCGAGTAGACCGCTGCCACCGAGCTCGCGAGGCCGCCGACCGTCGGTCTCGTCTGGCCTACATCCGGGCCAAGAGGGCCTTGGTCGTCGCTACTACGTCGCCGCCCGAGGTCGGGGGACCATGGGCCGGCACAACCACCGTGGGCGCTGACTTGGTCAGCTCGCTATCGATCCACGACCGAACCGCCTGCTTGTCCTTCACCTGAAGCCAAACCGCAGGTCGAAACAGCCGGTAGCCAGGGGCGGAATCGGTCAGCGACATCAACGTGCGAAACACGAAATTCGCCGGCAGCTGCGGCATGTTCGTCAACAGGTCCGACGGGTACCAATACACGCCGTCCTTGCCCGTGATCATCGCAAACGCATTGCCGAGCTTGTGGCCCGGCGCATCGACCACGCTGGCGTGACTGCCGAGCAGCGGCGCCAGTGCCTCAAGCGACTCGAAGCGTCCAAGGTTCGGCAGCTTCTTGGCGAGCCGCTCGATGCCCTGCGTCGGCGCAAAGCTGCGCGCCTGCGGAAAGTGCTCGCGCCACTGCTGCTGACCCAGCCAGTGATAACTGTTGTTCGCCACCAGCGCGACCACGTTCCCGAAATCCTTCAGCTCGTCGAGCACAGCCGGCTCGAGCTTGTTGCCGGGACTCATCACGATCAGCCCGTCTCCCGCCCCGCGAAAAACCAGAGTCGTCGCGAGCGCCGGCCCAAACGAGTACTCACGCCACAACACCGCGCCCCCGCGCTCCAGCACGTTCCATCCGTTGCGTGTCGTTTCCATGCCGCGGAGCGTAGGGGCAGGGGGGCTTTGGTGTCGAGGGCGAGGTGTGGGCTGGAAACAGGCGGCCCGCGCCCGGCGCGATGGCCTCTTCCCGCGCGCGCACGAGCCGCCTTCGCGGTCAAATCAACGACGCCGTGGCCCTACGTCGACACCCAGGTTAGACTTGGAAGCGTGGAACAAACCGGATACCACGTCGTTCTTGAACCCGACCCGGGCGGCGGCTACGTCGCCGTCGTACCGGCCTTTCCTGGCTGCTACAGCCAGGGCGAGACGGCGGACGAGGCGTTGTCCAACGCGCGCGAGGC
>JANNWK010000194.1:0-3147 GCA_031408355.1 Myxococcales bacterium | reverse complement strand
CTGATCTCGCCGATCAAGATGATGTTGGGGTTGAGCGCCAGCAGTTGACGGCGAATTTCGAGCGCGGCCTGAATGCTTGCAGGCGTAAAGGCCACGGCATCCCCGATGAAACCGCTGGCCGGCAACTCCCACTCTAGCTTGAAGTACCAGGGCCCCTGCACGGTGAGGTCGTGCATCGCGAGCAGCTCATACTCGGTCTTCCCGGGGATATTTTTGATGTCCCCCTGCCAAACCTGGAACAGCGAGGGCTGGTTGCGCCTCTTGGCTCGCTCGATGACGTCCTCAATCGGCACCCGAGCGGCCTGGGCGCTCGTCGCCAGAGTCAGCACTGCAAGAACTGCCAAAAAAGGTCTCATTCGTCCAACTCCAGGGGTGACGTGTCACCGGTGTTCGCGCGCTCTGGCCAGGACGCGCTCACGCCCTGGCCCTGACTAGTCGAAGAACGTCCGGGTTATCAGGCAGAAAACAGCCAGCGCCCCTCGGCGACCTAGGTGCTCGGAATCTCCAAGAAGATGCCTGCACGGTGCAAGCTGCACGGACACTTTCGCGCTAAAGCTACGTCCTAGCGCCCTAGCCGCCGCTGTGCCGAGTAGATACTGCGCTGGCCCACCAGCAGGTGCGAAAGCGCGCAGACGACGGCCACGTGCGGCAATACAGGCGCGCCGAGCAGCTCCACCGCCATGATGGCTAGCGCCAGGGGCGCGTTCGAGGCGGCCGCGAAGACAGCCGCGAGGCCGACGCCCGCGCCCAGTTCAATTGGAATTCCGAGGAGTCGCCCGAGCACGCCGCCGAGCGCCGCACCCACGAAGAAGAGCGGCGTGACCTCGCCGCCCGGAAAGCCTGCGCCCAGCGTCACGGCCGTGAAGACCAGCTTCAGCGCGAACGCGTAGACGGGGAAACTTGGATCCTCGAAGGCGCGGAGCAGCATCGGCACCCCGAGGCCGAGGTAGTCGCTCGTCCCGACGAGCTTCCAGAGAACCAGCACGATGAGGCCACCCAGGAACATTCGCAGCGGTAGGCGTGGGATCCGCTGCTCCGCATGGTGCTTGATGAAGCGGGTGAGCTCGATGAACACCAGCGTAACGACTGCCACGGCGGCGGCGAAAACGAGCCACTTGAGCAGCAGCAGCGGCGTCAACGGCAGCTCGGACACGACCGGGTAGCTCACATGCTGGATGCCCAGCCTGCGCGTCGTCAGGTCGCCGACGACCGAGGCGACGAGTGCGGGCACCAGGGCGCCGTACTCGATGCGGCCGCGCGCGCTGAACTCGAGCCCGAAGACTGCCCCCGCCACCGGGGTGCCAAAGACGGAGCCGAAGCCGCCCGCCACGCCCGCGGCGAGCAGCTGGCGCCGCATGGCCTTCGTGACCCGCAGTCGGTGCGAAACCCAGTCGCTGAGGCTCGCGCCCATCTGCAGGGCGGTCCCCTCGCGCCCAGCGCTGCCGCCGACGAGGTGGGTGAGGACGGTGCCAATCAGCACCATCGGCGCCATGCGCAGCGGGATCTCCGGGCCTTCGTCGTGAAGGGTAGCGATGACCAGGTTGGTGCCGCCCTTGATCGACTGCCCAAAACGCTCGTAAACCCAGCCCAAAAGCAGTCCGGCAACGGGTAGCGCGTAGATGACCCGCTCGTGGCCGGTCCGGTAGGTCGTCGCATGCTCCAGGAGCCACAGGAAGAGCGCCGACGACGCGCCGCACAGCACGCCTACGAGCGAGCCGAGCCCCAGCCACTGCCCGAGGACCGAGAGTCGTTCGCACTGGGACCCCCCGCGCACGGGCGGGTCCTGGTCGGCGTGCTGGGTCACCTGGAGTTTCGAAGGTCCCCTAAACGCTCACAGCTGGGCCAGCACGTCGTTCAAAGTCTTGCTGGGGCGCAGCGCAGCTGCGGCCAAGGCTGCATCGGGCTGGTAGTAGCCGCCGATATCGACGGGCTTGCCCTGAGCGTCGATAAGCTCCTTCACGATCGCCGCTTCGTTCTGCTCTAGCTGCGCGGCTATCGGCGTGAACAGCCGCTTCAGCTCGGCGTCCTCGGTCTGGCCAGCCAGTTGCTGTGCCCAGTACAGGGCCAGGTAGAAATGGCTGCCTCGGTTGTCGATGCCGCCGACCTTGCGCGACGGTGACTTGTCGTTTTCCAGGAATTTACCGGTCGCGGCGTCGAGCGTGTCGGCCAAAATTTTGGCTTTTTGGTGCTTGAAGACCAGGCTCAGGTGCTCGAAGGAAGCCGCCAAGGCGAAGAACTCGCCGAGCGAATCCCAGCGCAGGTAGTTCTCTTGCAAGAACTGCTCGACATGCTTGGGCGCGGAGCCACCCGCGCCGGTCTCGAACAACCCGCCTCCGTTCATCAGCGGAACAACCGACAGCATCTTGGCGCTGGTGCCGACCTCGAGGATCGGAAAGAGATCCGTGAGGTAGTCGCGGAGCACGTTGCCGGTCACCGAAATCGTGTCCTGGCCGGCGCTCAGGCGCGTCAGCGTGAACTGAGTGGCTTCGGCCGGGGCCAAGATGCGCAGATCGAGTCCGCTCGTGTCGTGCTGCTCCAAGTAGGGCTTTACCTTGGCGATGAGTTGCGCGTCGTGGGCGCGCTTCTGGTCCAGCCAGAACACGGCCGGCGTGCCGCTGAGCCGAGCGCGGTTGACGGCCAGCTTGACCCAATCCTGCACGGGGGCGTCCTTCGTCTGGCAGGCGCGCCAGATGTCGCCTGGCGCAACCTCGTGCTCGAGCAGCACTTTGCCAGAAGCGTCCGTGACCCGAACCGCGCCTTTCGTCGGGATTTGGAAGGTTTTATCGTGGGAACCGTACTCTTCGGCCGCTTGCGCCATCAAGCCAACGTTCGGCACCGAACCCATACTGCGCGGGTCGAAGGCGCCGTGCTGCTTGCAGTATTCGACGACCGTTTGGTACACGCCCGCGTAGCTGTTGTCCGGAACAACCGCCAACGTGTCGCCCAGCTGGCCCTTCGAGTCGTACATCTTGCCGCCAGCGCGAACGAGGGCAGGGATGGAGGCATCGATGATGACGTCGCTTGGAACATGGAGGTTGGTGATCCCGTTGTCCGAGTTCACGTAAGCGAGGGCCGGGCCGGCGGCGTAGGCGGCCTGGATGTCGGCCTGGATGCTGGCTTGTTCGTCGGCGGGCAGCGTCTTGATTT
>JANNWK010000193.1:0-13998 GCA_031408355.1 Myxococcales bacterium | reverse complement strand
GAGGCCCTGCCCAGTATCTCGCTGGTGCTGCTCGATCTGACCATGCCGGACATGGACGGCATCGCAAGCTTCCACGAGTTGCGACGGGTGCGTCCCGACGTGCGGATTCTGTTGATGAGCGGTTACGGTGAGCACGAGTCGATAGCGCACTTCGCTGGCCAGGGACTGGCGGGCTTTCTGCAGAAGCCGTTCTCGCTTCTGGAGCTGCGGAACCGAGTGAGCGAAGTCCTCGCAAACTGAGGGCGCGCGGCCAGTAACTTGGGGTTCTAGTCCAGCCCGTTGTCGCACACGCAATAGCCGGCCGTGCCGCCCCCCATCAGGGTGTTGTCACACGTCCCCTGGCCCACGATGCACGCGCACGCGCCAGCGGCCCCGCACGGGTTCTGAGTGGCGCACACGAAGCGCCCGGGTCCGGGTCCCCCCGCTTGATAGATGCAAATCTCAGTGGTCCCCGCGTTCAAGCAACCGCCACATTGATCCCCGCTCGTGCCGCCCTGACCGCCGTCGTTGCCGCTGCCGCTGCCGCCCGCCCCCCCTGCTTCGGCGCCGCCGGGCGGAGAAGTGCCGCCCGCCTCGCCACCGAGAGCGCTGCTGCCGCCGTCGAGCACGCCGCCGTGGCCCGGGCTGCCGCCCTGGCTGGTGCTGCCGCCGGAACCGACCGTCCCGCCCGCTGGGATGGTGCCCTCGTCCGAGGCTTTGCCGCAGCCGACCGAGCTTGTGCCGACCACGAGCGCGGCCAAGAGCCAAATATGGGTGAAGGGTTTCAAGGTGCGCCTCCTGCGACCCAGTGTAGCGCACCTAACTCGCGCGTTTCAGCGCGGGGCCCAGGACGGCGCGGTAGTTTGTGACTAAGACAGAAGTTTTGCAGGCAGAAGCGATATTGGGCGAGTTACGCGTGTAATGCTATGAGTATTGTGCTTGCGGAATTCAACTTCTGCCGGTAAAACATGTTCATGCCAGCGAAACTCCAAGGCAGGACGGCGGTCGTGACGGGCGGCGCCGACGGCATCGGCCGAGCGATCGCGCTGGGCCTGGCCCAGGCGGGCGCGCGGGTGTTTGTCGGGGATCTGAATCGCGAGCTGGGCCAAGAGCTGGCCAGCCAATCCGAAGGCAAGATCCACTTCAGCGCCTGCGACGTCAGTCGGGCTGCGGACGTAGAGCGTTTGGTGGCCGTGGCGCTCGAGCACACGAGCCGGCTGGACATTCTCGTCAACAACGCGGGCATCGCGGTCGGTCCCATGCCCGTCTATGAGATGACGGAGGAGCAGTTCGCCCGGCAGATCGCGGTCAATCAGACCTCGATGCTCTACGGCTTCAAGTACGCCATCCCCAGCATGCTCGCTCAGAAGAGTGGCAGCATCATCAATCTCGCGTCCATGCAAGCGCACGTCGGTATCCCCGGCTGGACCGCGTATGCCGGCACCAAGGGCGCGGCCATCGCCATGACCCAACAACTCGCCGTTGAGCTCGCGCCCCACGGAATTCGTGTGAACTCGATCTCCCCCGGCGCCATCAATACGCCCATGAACGCCAAGATTGTGGCCGAACAGGGCGAGCAACTGCTGAATATCTGGAACCACATGCACCCGCTGGGTCGCATCGGCGAAGCCGCGGAGGTCGCGGCGGCTGCCGTCTTCTTGGCATCGGATGAGGCCTCGTTCGTGACCGGCGTGGATCTGAAGGTCGACGGCGGCGTGACCCTGCAAACACGCAACGTCGCCGCCCAATAACGGAAGCCGCGCATGAACCCGACCATTCCCCTCGAGCGAGCCCGCGTCTTCTACGACGGCGTACTGAACGAGCCACGCCTGAATCATCCGGAGGGCATTGCCGTGCACCCCGATGGCAGCGTGTGGTGTGGAACGGGCACGGGGGAGCTTGTGCGCATCGCAGCCGATGGCAAAACGGCCCAATGCGTCGGAACCACGCACGGCTTCCTCTTGGGCCTCGACTTCGATGCGGTGGGCAACCTCTACGTCTGCGACATGAAGCACCGCGAGGTCTTTCGCTTCAACGCCAAGACGCAGCAGCTCGAGCGTTTTGCCAGCGGTTTCAAGATCCCGAATGTGCCGTTGGTCGACGCCCAGCGCGGCGTGCTCTACGTGTCCGATAGCTTCGACTACGGCCAGCCCGGGCCAGGCATTTTTCGGTTCGAGCTCGCGACCGGACGGGGCGGGCTCTGGTACGAAGCGCCGCTGTCGTTCGCCAATGGCTTGGCGCTCAGCCCGGACAAAAATTCGCTGTTTGTCGCAGAGTCGGGCAGCCGCTCGGTGCGGCGGATCCCGATCGAAGCCGATGGCCGCCCGGGCGAAATCCAAGCCTGGGTCGAGCACGCGCCACGCATCCCCGACGGCTTGGGTTGGGACGCGCACGACAACCTCTTGATTGCCAGCTACGAGCCCTCACGCCTGTACCGGGTCCGCGCTGACCGCAGCCTGGAGCTTTTGATCGACGACCCCGATGCCCAGGTCCTGGCGCATCCGGCCAACGTCGCCCGGCGCGGCGACACGCTGTTCACCAGCAACCTGGGCCGCTGGCACATCACGGCCATCGACGCGACCGGATTCTGAGCCTCAAGCGAGCCACTATGCCCCGACCCAAGAAAGCAACTGTCCGAGTAGCGCGAGCCGCAAGGCCCAGCCAGCGACCCCCAAAGGAGGAGCCGGCGCGCGATCCCTATGCCGTTCCGGCTCTCGACAAGGCCGTGGAGGTGCTCGATTTGTTAGCGAGCTCGGCCGAAGGCTTCACGATGGCGGAGATCGTTGCGCGCCTGGACAGGTCCATGGGCGAGCTCTATCGGGTCGTGCTGGCGCTCGAGCGGCATCAGCTGATTGGCAAGGATGAAGAGCGGGAACGCTACACGCTTTCGCTGCGTCTGTTCGAGATGGGCCACCGTCACCCGCCGACCGAACGTCTGCTCAGGCAGGCACAACCGATCATGGATGAGCTGGCGCAGGCCATCGGGCAATCTTGCCATCTCGCGGTGCTAAATCAGCAGGTCGTGCTGGTGGTCGCCTGCGCCCAGAACCCGCTACCGATGCAGTACAGCGTGCGAGTGGGCTCGCAGTTTCCGATTGTGGAAGCCAGCTCCGGGATCGTGCTGCTCGCGCACTCACCTGCCGCCGTCGTCGAAAGCGCTCTGAGCGAGGCCCCGCGGTCGGCCCGGGACGCGATCCGACGACGTTGCGAGAGCGTGCGCCAAACCGGACGCGAAAGGGTGCCAAGCAGCGTCGTCACCGGGATCGTGAACCTGTGCGCGCCTGTTTTCGACCACCGCGGCAACGCCCTGGCGGCGTTGACGGTGCCGTACCTGGGTCAGCGCTACGCGCATGCTTCGCTGGAAACGGCCGAGGAAGCTCTTTTGGTGGCAGCGCGCCGCTTGTCGGCGGCGCTCGGCGCCCGACCCTCACCCGCCAGCGCCGAGCTTTCGGCATGACGCGCCAGGCGCTCCGGGGCATGACCTGGGATCATGCGCGGGGCTTCGATCCACTGCACGCGAGCGTGCCGCTGTTCGAAGCCCAGGAACCGAGCCTCACGGTCGAGTGGCAACGCCGCAGCCTTTCGCGTTTTGGCGCGGAACCCCTACAAACACTGGCTGAACGCTTCGATCTGTTGGTGATCGACCATCCCTTTTGCGGCGCCGCTGCTAAGAGTCAGTGTCTGCTCGATCTGTCGAGCCTGCTACAGCCCGCCCTGCTGGAGGAGCTCCGCAAGGACAGCGTCGGACCGTCCACCGAGTCCTACTACTACCAGGGCGGCATCTGGGCGCTGCCAACGGACGCTGCCGCGCAGGTCGCCGCCTATCGGCCCGATCTGCTCCTTCAGCTCAAGGCGCAGGTGCCGCGCAACTTCGCCGAGGTCATTGCGCTCGGGCAGCGCGCTCGGGCTCGCGACCTCTGGCTCGGCCTGCCGCTTTGCCCGGGCGACGCCATCTGCACGCTCCTTAGCTTGTTGGCCAACCTGGGCGATCGCCCCAGTGAGGACGCGAGCTACTCTGGGCTCGACGGCAAGCTGGTGGACGAAGCACTGGCGCGGCTGTGGGAGCTTAAGACACTGTCACACCCGTCGTGCACGGACTCCGATCCAATTCGCACCTACGCCGCCATGACGACCACCGACGAGATCGTCTACGTGCCGTTCGCGTTCGGCTATACGAACTACGCGCGAAGGGGCTTGGAAAAGCCGCTGCGTTTCTGCAACATTGCTGGCCCAGGTGAAGATCCGAGCGCGGGCGCACTTTTGGGCGGCGCCGGCACGGCCATCAGCCGCAGCTGCCGCGATGTCGCGGCGGCCGTTCGTTACCTGGCATTCCTGCACAGCGCCCAGCACCAGCGAGGCGCCTACTTCGCTCATGGTGGTCAGCCCGGTCGGCTTTCGGCTTGGCTCGACGCACGCAACAACCAGGAAAGTGGTCGGTTCTTCTTGGACACACTGGAGACGTTGACAAAGGCTTACCGTAGGCCGCGACTTCCTGGCTTCGTGCCCTTCATGGAGCACGCCGGCCCTGCCATTCATCGCTGGCTTTGTACAGGCGGCGCGCGGCCAGCGCTGGTCGAGACGCTGCGACGAAAGTTCGATGAAGCGAGGGTTTCGTGACCGAGAAGGTGCTTGAGGTCGAGGTCAAGGACGGGCTGGCCGTGCTGCGCTTTAACCGCCCGGATCAGTTGAACGCGATCAACACCGAGCTACAGAACGCGCTGATCGAGGCGCTCGACCGCGCCGAGCAGGAGCCCAGCGTCGCCGCGATCGTCCTCACTGGTGCGGGCCGTGCCTTCATGGCCGGTGCCGACCTCAAGGAGTACGCAGGCTTCGATGCCGCGAGCTTCCGTGCCTTCCAGGAGCGAGGCCGGCACCTGTACGAGCGCGTGGAACAGAATCGAAAGCCGGTCGTTGCCGCGGTGAACGGTTATGCGCTCGGCGGCGGCTTCGAGCTGGTGCTCGCCGCGGATCTTGTGGTGGCACGCCGTGGCGCCAAGCTGGGCCTGCCCGAGGTCAAGCTGGGCCTGGTCCCGGGCGGAGGCGGCACGCAACGCTTGGCCAGAAAAGTCGGGCCCAACCGCGCGCTTGAGCTTTTGATCACCGGACGCCACCACCCTGCCGAGGATTTCTTGGCCTGGGGCCTGGTCAACCAGCTCACCGACGACGACCCCGTCGCCGCGGCGCGCGCGCTCTTGGCGCCGGTCATCGCACATCCTAGCGAGGCCGTGATCGGGCTCAAGGAACTGCTTCGGGTGTCGCAAACCTCTTCGCTCGCCGTCGGGCTCGATCGCGAGGCGGCGCTCTTGCAGTCGCTGTTTCAAAGCGTCGAGGGCCAGGCGCGCATCCGTGAGTTCATCGGGCGAAATCCCAAGGAGTAGGGCTATGAAGCAAGCTTTGGATGGCATCACGGTGCTCGATTTCAGTCACCTGCTGCAGGGGCCCTTTGCCACGCAAATGCTGGGCGATCTGGGCGCGAACGTGATCAAGGTCGAGCGCCCCGGGCAAGGGGATCTCTTCCGCACGATGACCTTCAACAATCGCTGGCTCGGCGGCAGCGAGAGCCCGAACTTTCTGGCCTGGAACCGCAACAAGCGCTCGATCGCGATCGATCTGAAGGCGCCCGAAGCGAAGGCCATCCTGTACGAGATCAGCAAGAAGGTCGACGTGGTCGTGCAGAACTTTCGTCCGGGTGTATTGGCGCGTCTCGGCTTCGGCTACGACGACCTGCGCGCCCACAACCCGCGCATCATCTACTGCTCGGGCTCGGGCTACGGCGAGAGCGGCCCGTACGTTAATCGACCCGGCCAGGACATGCTGCTGCAGGGGCTGACGGGGCTAGCGGCCAACACGGGCCACGCCGATGGCCCCCCCACGCCCGTCGGCGCGGGCATGGCCGATCAGCTCGGCGCCATGAACATGGTGTATGCGATCCTGGCAGCGCTCTACTACCGAGAGAAGAGCGGCGAGGGTCAGGAAGTACGCATCGATCTGCTGAGCGGAATGATCGCCCACCAGGCTCAAGAGCTCGTCTTCGCGCTCAACTTCGAGCAAGATTTCACGCGGCCGCGCTCCGGCATCGGTCACCCAGGCATGGACGCGCCGTTTGGCGTTTACCCGACCGCCGATGGTTGGGTCACGATCGCCATGAGCCCCTTCAAGAAGCTGGCCAGTGTCCTTCAAAACCCAGCCTTGCTCGTCTACGATGACCCGCAGGAGCTGTTCGAAAAGCGCGACGAAATCTGGGAAAAGCTCGCGGCAGAAACCAAGAAATGGAAGACCAGTGAGCTGCTCCTTGCCATGCTGGCTCAGGACATCTGGTGCGGCGAGGTCAAGACACATCGAGAGCTGGCTGAGGATCCCCAAGTGAAACACATGGAAGCTATCGCGCAGTACGAGCATCCGGTGGCCGGCACCGTGCGGGTGGCGGCTCCGGCAATCAGGATGAGCAAGACGCCCGCCAAGATCGAACGGCCCGCCCCGCTCGTCGGCCAACACTCGCGCGAGATCCTGCGCGAGTTCGGCTTCGCCGAGCCCACCATCGCGGACTTCATCGAGCGCGGCGTGGTCGGCGAAGACCGGCCAGCGGAGCCTCAGTCATGAGCTTCGCTCCGCTCTCCTTGGAGGGCCTCAACGCCGTGGTGATCGGCGGCACTTCCGGCCTTGGCCGTGCCTTGTCGCTGGGCCTCGCCGAGGCCGGTGCCGACGTCGTCGCGACCGGACGCCGCAGCCAGGAAGTCGCCTCGGTTGCCGCAGAAATCGAAGAACGCGGCCGCCGCAGCCTGCGCATCGAGACCGACGTCACCCAGAAGGATTCGCTCGAGCGCTTGCAGGCCAGCGTCCTCTCCGCCTTCGGCAAAGTCGATATCCTGGTGAACGCCGCCGGTCGCATTCAGCGCTCGCCCACGCTTGAAGTTCTGGACCAAGACTGGGAAGACATCCTGCGCACCAACCTGACGGGGACGCTCCACGCCTGTCAGCTGTTTGGCAAGGGTATGCTCGAGCGCCGCTGGGGCCGCATCATCAACGTGGCCTCACTCACCTCTTTCGTGGCCCTCAAAGATGTCGCGGCCTATGGCGCCAGCAAGGCGGGGGTCGTCGCGCTCACGAAGTCTCTCGCCGTCGAGTGGGCAGCCCAGGGCGTGTGCGTCAACGCCATCGCGCCAGGCGTGTTCAAGACAAGAATCAACGAAGCCTGGCTCAGCGGCGCGCCGCGCGGACAAGAACTACTCATGCGCTCGCCCATGCAGCGCTTTGGTCAGCTGGACGAGGTCGCGGGCGCCGGGGTGTTTTTGGCCTCGCCGGCCGCCAGCTTCGTCACCGGCCACGTCTTGGTGGTCGACGGCGGGTTTCTGGCGAGCGGCGTCAATCAGTAGCTGCAGCGTGCGGCAATTTGCCCAGGATTCGTAGAATATTTTGACCCAAATGTCAGAACTCACCATAAAGCCCAAGCCTGGTTGTCGCTGGGATCTCGTGAGTTTGGGCGAGGTCATGTTGCGTCTCGATCCAGGCGAGGGGCGCATCGCCACGGCGCGCGGCTTTCAGTGTTGGGAGGGCGGCGGCGAGTACAACGTCGCGCGTGGCCTCAAGCGCTGCTTCGGGCTCGACACAGCGGTCGTGACGGCCTTCGCCGACAATCCGATCGGTCGGCTGGTGCAGGACTTGATCTATCAAGGCGGCGTCGATCAGAGCTACGTAAAGTGGTTTGATTACGACGGCATCGGGCGTTCGGTGCGCAATGGTTTGAACTTCACGGAGCGCGGATTTGGCGTACGCGGCGCGCTGGGTTGCTCGGACCGCGGCAACACGGCCGCATCCCAGCTCAAGCCGGGCGACATCGATTGGGCCCGCATTTTCGGCACAGACGGCGCGCGCTGGTTCCACACGGGCGGCATCTTCGCCGCGTTGAGCGAGACGACCCCGCTCGTCGCCAGGGAAGCCATGCAGGCAGCCAAAAAGCACGGCGTCGTCGTCTCTTACGACCTGAACTACCGCGAATCCTTGTGGCAGAGTATTGGCGGGAAGGCCAAGGCGCTGGCGGTCAATGCCGAGCTGGCTCGCTACGTCGACGTCATGATCGGCAACGAAGAAGACTTCACGGCCGCTCTCGGCTTCGAGATCGACGGTGTCGACGAGCACTTCTCCGAGCTAGAGCCGGCGCACTTCCGCCGGATGATCGAGCAGGCGCGCCAGCGCTACCCGAATTTTCAGGTCGTCGCGACCACGCTACGCAACGCCAAGTCAGCCACCCGAAACGACTGGGGCGCCGTCTGCTCCTACGCGGACGAGTTCTTCCAAGCAGAGAGCCGCATGGATCTCGAAATATTTGACCGCGTGGGCGGTGGCGATTCCTTCGCCTCAGGGCTCATCTACGGATTTTTGGAGGGCAAGGGGCCAAAGTGGGCCGTGGATTGCGGGGCCGCGCACGGCGCGCTCGCCATGACCACGCCGGGCGATACCAGCATGGCGACCAAAGCAGAGGTCTTCCGGCTCATGCAGGGCGGCAGCGCCCGCGTTTCTCGCTGAGGCGAGGAAAAGGCGTTCAGCGGGTGAGGGTCAGGTAGCCGATGCACATCTCGTCCGTCGAGCCCTCGCCGACCGTGACCAGGCGCGCGGGCTCCGGGTAGTTCACGGCACTCAGGTGCTCGGGCGTGTTGTCGTAGACGCAGCGCAGCGTGACTTCGTCGTCCGCTTCCAATTCGATCGGTGTTTGCAGCGTGTAGGAGCCTTGCCAGTGAAAGTCCCAAGCGGGGATGTCAAGCAGCACTGACGTTTCGCCCGTGCTTCGCCGCAGCGTGAGTGAGGTCTGTACGCCGACCATGTGCATGTGACCGGCAACCATGCGCAGCGTCGCCCGACCCTCAGGGAAGAGACGAGCTACGCTGAGTTCGCGGAGCTTCCTCGTGGTTTCAACCACGATGTCTTTCTCACCGGGCGGGATCCGCATCTCGCGGTTCCGAATCGCTAGCGTCGTCAGCTTGAGCGCGGGCTCCTCGCCCACCGGAGCCAAGGCCACTTCAATCTTCGTGCGATCGGCGCTGGGTTCGCCTTCAATGTTGTAGTGAACTTGCATCACCGCGATCGATCCGCTCGGAACCGGGCTCCCCGTGCCCTCGGGGTAGAGCACGGTGCTCACACCAGGCACCCAGGTGCCGAGTGAACCCACGGACGTGATCTTGGAAGCGTCGCTGAACGGGATCGGGCCACCGGCGCACGGCCACCCCGCGACATCGGGAGTTTCGGCGTCGAGGGCCTGCAGCGCGTCGCGCGAGTCGCCCGCCATCAGCGTCGTAATCACGTGATGCACGCTCTTGGGATTGCCCGGTGTGACGCGATACCCGACGGACACTCGCTCTTCGGTCGTCCCCAGCTCGACCATGAAACAACGATACTCGTCGGTGACGCCGCTAGCCGGAACGTAGTCAACGCCGATGTCTCCACTGATGTCGACGCTCGGCAAGACCGGAGCGTAGCCTGGTACAAGTTCGGCGGGGGCGCTCGGGTCTCCCTCGAGCGAGCCCAACCGGACCCAATCGGCCAGCAGCTGGATCTGCGCGTCGCTGAGCGAGCGGTCGTGTTCCATCGGGGGCGAGAGGGGCCCGGGCGGCCAAGGGGGCATGATGCCCGCGGTAGTTTCGGCGACCGCCAAGGGCCCAAATGCCTTGGCAGAGTCGTAGTTATCGAGCGCAATCGGCGCGATGCCCTCGGCAATGTGACACGAGGTGCACTTCTCTTCCAGCAGCGGCCGGACGTCTTGCCAGTAGGTGATAGCGGTTCCGGGCACGGTCGACGGCGCTCCGGCGGAGCCTTTGGCCGCTTCGGTCGGGTTGCTCGAAAAGTCGGTCGCGCTCGACGAGCAGGCGAGCACTGCGATTGATGAAAATTGACAAATCCATAGCGAGCGTAGGTTCATGGGGACTCCGGCGTGCCATTAGGAAGACTCCGTTTGTGGAGCCCTCGAGAATCAGTCTGCGTTGGTCAGTCCATCGCCGATGATAACGTCGCGGTCATTCGCGTCGAAGACAGCGTCAGCGTTGGCATCGTCAAAGAGCGTACTGCTGCCTGCCAAGCGCGAGCGAATCGCCTGAAACAGGAGCGGGTGTTGGTCGATGTCGATCACGATCACCCGGGTGCCGTCGCCGAGCGTGATGGGGCCGACCTTGTCTAGCTCACCCGGAGCGACCCAACGTCGAGGTCGCAAGGCCCAAAACAAGGTGTGCTGCCGCGTCGCGTTCGAGCCCCACGCCACGCCCTCGCGCGCTTGCACTCGCAGCGTAGCCTGCATGTTGGCGTACACCTGAAAGAGCGTGCCGTCAGCGCGGCGACCATCGAAGTACAGCGAGCGCCCAGTCAGGGGCGCTGGGGCCAGCGCCGGGGCAAGCGCTGCCTCGAGCCCACAGAAACCGGCGGCTGGCAGCGGGATTTCCGGTAGCTCAGGCAAGGTTTGCCCATGCAACAGATCGATGATGAAGGGTCCCGGGGCGACGAACGTGGTGTCGTCGGGATCGCAAGGTACCAGCCGCAACTCACCCAACACGATGACGGCGCTCCGGACGACGGCCGTGTCGACCTCACCCGCCGCGCCACCGCTCGGCATGTCGATGGCTTCGTCCTGGACGATCGCCAGCCTGAGACTGACCGGCGCGGGGTTCCCGACCCCGGTCGAGCTACAGCCCGGAAGCGCGAGCAGCAGAAACGCGAGCAGGGACCGACACGCCTTCATGGTGCTCCGTCCTCTTTGGACAGCGAGAGCGGGAACCATTGAACATTCAACTGGTACACGGTGCTGCCTCGCGTATCCGAATCGCACAGTTCAGTCAGCGACTCGCGGAACTGGTGGATGCGCTGCTTGACGAGCGCTACCGTCTCCGGGCTGACACACACCGTGAGCGCCGCAAGATCCCTCAATTCTCTGGGCACGCTCTCGATCGATTGTGCGGCGCGCTCCAGCATTTGACGGTGAAAGGCGGCTGCGCCCAGCGACCGCACCTCGTGCTCCGTGGTGAGCGTTGGCTCGCCGCGCACGACGCGTCCCGTCTTGGCGTCGCGGACCAAGAGCCCAAGCGAGAGCAAAAGCTTCATGGACTCGGCGGCCTCCGTGGGGCTGATACTCGGTAGTAGCTGCCCGGCTATCCAGCGCGGCTCTTCTTGAAAGTCGTCGCGCGCGGCAAGCTCGCGGATGGCGGGACCGTACCAGTGCGACAGGTAGGCGAACAGGTCGCCGTCGATGCGGCGCGCCGCGCGAAAACGACGTGAGGCGGAGATGCGCTCGAAGGCGCGGTTCTTCTCTGCCAGCGTTCCGGCCTGACCCAACGCGACCAGATCACCGAAGAACTCCGCATCGACCCCTTCGAGCTGGAGGGCCGCTGCGAAGCGCTGAACAGAGTCGGCCCCCAGGTTGCGTTCACCGTCGATGACAAGCTTCAGGAAGTTGGGCGAGCGCAGGCCAGCGAGCTTGGAGAACAGACGAAACGAGAAGCTAGGCCGCGTGCGCTTGGCCGCGTCGTAGTACGCGCGCAGGTAGGCTCGGTAGTCGAGGAAGTCATAAACCGTGACCTCCACGGCTAGGGAGCGCTTGGGACTGCGTCGGGTGGCCATCGCGAGTCCCAGTATGCCGGCGCGGTGGTGGATCAGCAACGTCGTAGCTGCGATTCAGTATACAGACGGAATACAGAGGGCTTAGTTATAAGGGAATTGCTCCGAACTGTAGCGGTAATGAGAGTTCAAAGGAATACGGTGGACTGGCCACTGGCGCTACCTGGCTGGCGCCCGCCCGCGCCCATCGCTCCCGGCGCCCACCGTTGTTGCGCGATCTAGGCCGTGACAGAATCGCGGGTCCATCGAAAGGGCAGCATTGCGTCGTCATGCAGGGTTCACAGAGTCGGCTCCGTCGGGGCGCGGAGGGGGTGCTGCGGTTGCGGGCGCCTTCGTGGCGTGGAATCCGGGCCGCACCGACAACTCCGGCAATAGCGAGGACTGCGCCGTGCTCCAACTAGACGCGCAGACCTGGGACGACCGCAATTGCATCGGCCTGAACGGTTTCGTGTGTGAACATCCGTGAGCACCGGCGGGCTCACGAGGCGCAGTGGACTCTGGTTAGGGGTCCTGCTGATGTTGAGCAGTGTCGCTTGTAGGCCCGCCCGCTCAAGCTTGTTCCAACGCGAGGTCACGATCTACGTGGCCATCACGCCCGAGGTTGCGGAGAGCGACACCGGCAATGTGGCAGCCATGGTCGACGCGTTGGAGGCTGATCTGCGCGAAGCCGGGTACGCCGTGACTATCGTAGGGGCGCGTTCCGACGAGAAGCCACCCGTCCCGCGCGTTGAAATTCAAGTCATGAGCTCGGATTCGGGCAACGCAAAAGCGCGGGGGGCCGGCCAGCTGTTGGGTGGGGCGGTGGGTACGGCGATCGCCATCGCCAATGGCGGCAGCATGTTGGTTGACACCTACTGGGTGCCTGGAGGCACCGCCCCGGCGCGCTACCTGTCGCGCTACGGCGGCAGCTCGTTCGGCAGCTCTAGCGAGGCAGAAGTCGCAGCAGGCAATCGTGTCGGCCACTCTATCGCCCGCGGTCTCCTGAGGTAGTCCGTCAGGGGCCTTGCAGGTTTCGCCGAAAGCGGCGTTTCTAGTGGCATGATGCCGGCCATGGCGAAGCGCTCGTGGCCACAGGTGACGTGCTGGAGTCTGATGGCCTTGGGCTATAGCTTGAGCCCGGGAATTGCGCAGGCTGCGGTGACGGAAGTGGGTCCCAGCGACGATTGGCAGAGCGCGCTGGCTGCGCTCCAAGCGGGCGATGAACTCGTCCTTCAGGGGGGCACGTACACGCTCACGTCACGCTTTGGCGTCACGCTCAGCGGCACGGAAGCCGCGCCCATCGTGGTGCGGGCCAAGGCCGGAGAAGTCCCGGTCTTCAGGCGTCCTGACGCTGACCAGAACCTGATGGACGTCGAGAGTAGCCAGTACCTGGTGCTGCGCGGGCTTGAGATCTTCGGTGGCTCGCATGGCATCCGCTTGCGCGAGTCGAGCTTCATCACGATCGAGAACTGCAACGTGCACGACACGGCCGACGTCGGCATCAGCGCCAACAGCGGCGGTCACTACCGTGGGCTCAAGATCCTGCACAACGAGATCCACGACACCGGAGGCACCGGGGAGGGCATGTACCTGGGGTGCAACGAGAACGCCTGCCGAATTTCAGACAGCCTGATCGCCGGAAACTACGTGCACCACACGAACGGGCCGACGGTCGAGCAGGGCGACGGTATTGAGATCAAAGAGGGCAGCTACAACAATATCGTCCGGGACAACGTTATCCATGACACGAAATACCCGTGCATCCTGACGTACAGCACGGTCGGTAACGGGGCGCCGAACATCATCGAGCGTAACCTGTTGTGGCATTGTGGCGATCACGGCATTCAAGCAGCCGACGACGCGGTGATTCAGAACAACATCATCTTGTCGTCGAGCGCCCCTTCAATTCGCACCGGGCCGCACCAGAACGGCGTTCCGAAGAACGTTGTCATCGCGCACAACACCCTCCTGCAGAACGAGGGCGACGCGATTCTTGGCGATGGTCTGGTCGGCTCGGTAGTGATCGCGAACAACGCCATCTACGCGCCCAATGGCAGCGCTATCCGGGTCCAAGGTGAGCTTGCCGGGCTGGTTGTCGTCGGCAACATGGGTGTGGGCGACGTGCAGGGCGTCGCGGGCGGTTTCATGGCGACGAGCGGCCTGGCCAGCGATCTCGTCGCCGCTAGCTTTTCCGGCGCGGTGCCGAACGACGTCTTCCCCAAGCTGGGGGCGCTCCTGCTGGCGGGCGGGAGCACCGAGCACGTGGTCCTTGACGACTTCAATGGCACGGCTCGTGAAGGCGCAGCAGACGTGGGCGCCTACAAGTTCGATGCGACCGGTAACCCAGGCTGGGTCCTCGCCCCGGAGTTCAAGGACGCGCTGGCCGGGAGCCTGCTGCCCCCTATGGATGCTGGCGGCGGCAGCTCGGGCGGTCGCGCGGGTTCCGGC
>JANNWK010000192.1:0-5489 GCA_031408355.1 Myxococcales bacterium | reverse complement strand
AACTCTTGGTAGTTGCCGGCGGTCTGGAAGAGTACGTCCAACCGACCCAGAGCCGTCAGATCGTCGGGATCGAGTTCAAGCACCTTCTGATAGGTGTCGGTGGCACGCGGCACATCGCGAAGCTCACGCTCGTAGACCGATCCAACCTGGTAGAAAATGAGCTTCTTCTCATCTGGATCAGCGACGAGATCGGCCTTCTTCGAATAGACGGAGAGCAGCTCTTCCCAGCGGGAAAGCCCCAGGTACAACTTGATGAGCGCGCCGATACTGCGCAAATCCTCGCCGTCGAGTTCCAGGATCTTCAGGTAGACAGCGATCGACTGTTCCTGACGCTCGAGGACCTCTTCCTCGATCGCGGCGGCCTGGTAGAGCGCCCCCTTCTGAGCGTCGATATCCTCAAGAATCTCCGCCTTGCGTTGGAGTATCAAAGACATGTCCGCATAGCGCTCGGCGGCTTGAAACAAGCCCTGCAGCGACTCAGCAGCGGCCAGGTTAGTCGGATCGATGCTGAGGACCTTCCGATATAGCTCGATCGCGCGTTCCACGTCGCGCACGTCGACTTCGAAAACGCGCGCAGCGGACGCATAAAGTGTCGACCCAACCTCGGGGTCCGCTTGGCGCGCTGCCAGCTCCTCAAACACCTTCGCCAGATCTTGAAAACGCCCGGTGGCACGGGCCAATCGATCGAGCGCCTGCTGAGTCCCGTCGTTAGACGGCTCGGCGCCCAAGGCCCGCGCCATCGTCTCAAAGGACGCATTCAAATCGCCAGCCGCATCCTCATAGAGCTGCGCGATTTGGTGGAGCAGCTCCACCTTTCGGTCCGGCTCCTCGGTGCGACCGACCTGCACCTCGTGAACACCGATGAGCTTCTGGTAGTCGCCCTGAGCGCGGTAGAGCGGCTCGAGAATCTCAGCAATCAGCAGGGCGTGCGCCGCGGTCTGCCCCAACCGCTCCAACGCACTCAGCGCCACCTGATTCGTGGGGTCGCGCTCGAGAACCTGCCGGTAGCCTTCGATGGCAGCCTCAACCTGGCGCATCTCGCCCTCACGCAGAGCGGAGAGGCGTAGCATCAAGCCAAGCTGCGACTCGTCCGTGTCCGCGAGACCCAGCTGGGTCTCCAGGTTCTCTGCAAGCTCGCTCCACAGCCCCCGCCGAGTAAACAACCCATCGAGCGCGTTCAGCGCAACCTGGCTCGTGGGATCGAGCGCCAGTACCTCGCGATACGCCGCGATCGCGTCATCGGGCTTGCCGAGTTTCTCCTCGTAGACTTGGGCCATCTGCGCATAGATGGACTCACGCTCCCCGCCGTCCTGCGCCAACTCGATGCGCTTGCGGAAGACGCCAATCAGCTCCTCCCAGTGTCCCGTGCGCCGATAGAGCGCGTCCATCGCCTGAAGTGCCTCGGCGTCCGCGGGATCCAGCGCGAGCACCTTCTCGTAACTGCTGGCGGCCTCGTTCACCTTGCCCAAGCGCTCCTCAATGGCAGCGAGGCGCATCCAGTACTGGCGCGCCAGCTCCGGATCGCTCAATCCGGTCGCCACTTCGGCGTAGATCGCGATGAGCTGATCCCAAGCGCCCGCCTGCTCGGCAAACTGCTCAAACTCCAGCCGCGAGTCCGTCAAGCTCGGATCCTGCTTCAGCGCGCGAGCCTGAGCGTCGAGAGCGCGATCCAAAGCACGCAGACGTTCAGCGGCGGTGAAGGCAATCTTGCGAAGCAGCGCAACCTTGCGTTCAACCTGCGAGTCGCTGCTTGCCAGAATTTCCAGCGCGGAGATGAGCTTCTCCCAGTCCTCGCGGGCTTCGTAGATGCCTTCGAGGATCGCAGCGGCGTCCGCTTTAAGCCCCTTGTTCTTCAGCATCCCCTCGAGCGCCAAGCGTGCGCCGTCGTGATCGCCGTTGATAAACAATATCTCTCGATAGTTATCGAGGGCTGCGCGCTCGTCCCCGAGATGCTCAAGCTGAGTGCCGGCGAGCCGGAACTTCAGATCGACCAGAACGTTCTCGTCGGACTCTAGATCGATGCGTTGCCGCAAGACCTCTGCGTAGCGGTCCCAAGCACCGATCTTCGCGTACAGCGAATCGAGAGCAGCAAGCGCTGGTGAGTCCGCGGGGTCATCCTCGAGCACGGCCTGGTAGGTCTCGATGGCCGCCGATGCCTCGCCGATTTGAGTCTCGTAGAGTCGCGCGATCTCGTAGAGGATGAACTTGCGCTCGGTCGCGTCGTTGGCGAGTTCACGCTTCTTGGCGTAGACGTCGAGCAGGTCGCGCCAGCGCTCGGTCTGGCGATAGAGTTGCTCCAAGGCGCCGAGCGCCACGGCGTTGTCAGGTTCGTTTTCGTAAACGGCTCTGTATTGTGCTAGCGCGTCATCAACGCGCGCCACCTGCTCGACCAAGACACGGCCCAGCTTCAGTCTGAGAACGTTGGCCGTGGGGCTGTCGCCAGCGGTCTCCGCCGCGGCGACGGCGGACTTGTATGCCTCGATAACGGCTTCCCAGTTGCCAGTCTGAGCCGCGGCGCGCTCAATGTCGGCCTGGCCCAGCGCGTCACCCGGGGCTATCTGGAAGGCGGCCAAGTAGCGTTCGAACGCCTTAGCCTTGTCGTTGATGCGGCCTTCGTACAGGCCCGCGACTTCGCGTAGCAGACCCAAGCGCTCTTCGGACTCCTGGACATGGTTGAGTTTGACCTCAATCGCGGACGACAACCCCTTTGGGTTATTGGCGCTTGCGTAAAGCGGTATCAGGCGCTCCGCAGCCTGCAAGCTGTTCTCATCCAGTGTAAGGATCTTCTCGTAGGCACGAGCCGCTCGGTCGGCCTTGCCCTTCTGGGTCATCCATAGCTCGGCGATCTTGATCAGCATGCCGATGCGCTGCGCGGTATCCGTGGCGCGGGTCTCGTTCGTCTCCAATACACGGATGAACTCGTCCCATTTCCCACTCTCCGCGTAGAACACCTCGAGGTCGTCCCAGCGCCCCAGTGTGACGTAACGTTTCTTCAGCTGCTCTTGGGCGCGACGGTCATCCGGCTGCAGGGTCAGCAACATCCGATACGCATCAACCGCCCGCTCTTCATCCTTCAACCGATCCCCGGCGACCTGCCCGAGTTTGTTCAAGAGCTCGATCTTTGCGGCGGTGTCGTAGGTGTACTCGGTCAGCTTCGACAATACGTCGGCCAACTTCTCGTACTCGCGCGAGCGCTCGTAGAGTTGGGACAGCGCGTTGAGTGCGTCCACGTCCTCCGGATCGTTCTCGAGCACGACCGCCCAAAGGTCGACACAAACCTCCGGCTTCTTCACCTTGTCAGTGGCGAGCAGAGCGATCTGCTTGAACTTAGCGGCACGTTCAGGGCCCGCTTCAAGCGCCTCAGCCTCACGCGTCGAGAGCTGAATCAACTTCTCCCAGTCGCGCCGCTTCTCGTACATCTCGCGCAGGTACTGAATCGCGACAGCGTTGCCAGGCTCGACGTCGAGCGCCCTCTCGAAGGCGCGTACCGCCTCCGCCTGATTGGCGAACTTGTTGACGTAAAGGTCCGCGGCTTTCAAATAGTAAGCCGCCCTTTGACCAGGGTCCGCAACTGCGTCGCCCAGAGCGACCAACGTTTTCACGTAGTCATGGAAACGTTTGCCTGCCTCCTGCTGCGCGAGCTTCTCCTCGAGCTCCGCTACGAGCGCGGGACTGCCATCGCCTCCCGACGCCGCCGCAGGCGCCGCGCGCCGCGCTGGTTCTACCTCAGCGGCGGCCTCGCTCTCGCGCGCAGCGGGAGCTTCATCGACGCCCGCGGCCGGGGCCTCGCTCTCGCGCGCCGCGGGAGCCTCGCTCACCCGCGCAGCGGGGGCCTCGCCTTCGGCAGGAGCCTCGGGACGGACGGAAGCCGCGGCTCCAGCAGCAGCGCCGCCGCCCGCCACGATCTTCTCGCCGATCTGGGCCTCAAAGGCGATCAGAGCGGGATGCGTCGCATCGACGCGCGCCAATCGCTCGAAGAAACGCCGTGCACGGATCAGATCGCCGCGTTCCCGCCAGGTCAAGAGCCCCGCACTCGCCAACAAGTACGCGGAACTCCCATCCAGGCCGGCCCGGTCGGAAAGCTCGTCCGCGAGACGAATCACCTGCTCGAAATCGCCACCGCGAGTGCCGTAGGCGTCCTTGAGGAACGTGAAGGCTGGTTCCAGCGACGGATCGAGCCGCAGTGCTTCTTCAAACAATTGCGCGCTCACCTCCACGTTCTGGTGCCTTACGGCCCAGCGCGCGCCGAACACAAACGTGAGCGCAGCCTTTTCTCGTCCGCCCACAACAGCGCTAAGCCGCTCGCGCTGAGTCTCCAAGATCAACTCGGTGCGCTGCGAGTCAACCAGCAGGCCTTCGTAGATCGCAGCGCATTTCGCGCTGGTCGGATCCGCTGCATAGGCCTGCGCCAGGATGCCTTCGTACTCGCCGGGCGCGAACCGCTTCGCGATGCGCGCCGCGCGCATGAACGCCTCCGATTTTGCAGCCGCCGAACCGCTGTCGTGGGCACCACGCAGGAGGAGGCCGACGCGATCCTGCCAGTCCTCAGCGCTGGCCTGCACGTCAGCCAGGCGTTCGCCGATGTCGCCCGGATTCCCCGCGGCGCTCTGCAGCGCCTTGGCATACGCTTCACTTGCTCGCTCGTAGTCGCCGGCGTCGCACAGAACGTCCCCTAGCTCGCACATCAACGCGGTGCGCACCGTGGGGTCTTGGGTGCTCTTGAGCTGCAGCTCTAGAAGCTTCTGCACCATATTGAGCTTGCCAAGCTCCCAGTAGATGCCGCGTGCCTCCCCCAGCGCTTCGATCAGTACGGGGTTCAGCTTGAACGCGTCCTGGAAGTGCTTGAGGGCCCGGACGCCCTGCAGGAACTGGCCGTACAGGACTCGACCGAGCCGCAAATGCAAGTCCGCTTTTGTGCCTCCGTCCTGGGCCGCTGCGAGGCCTTGTTCCAAGGTTTCTGCGAGCCCCTGCCAATCGTGGTGGCTCTCTAGCTGGTTCAGACGCTGCTCAAGATCCATACTGCTGCCTCAGACAAGCTCAACAAAGCAAAGCTCGCGTTCGCAAGCGCGCGAAGCGAGCCTCACCTTTTGGTCAACCTGCAATCCCCGCGTGATGATGTCTCCGACGCTCACTGACCCAACTTTTGGATCAACGAGGCCGTCTGCTCGCACTGTTCTTTCCACTTCGCGGCATTCCCGCTGCGACAGGTGCGCTTGGTAAATTGGTTCAGCAGACGAAGCGCCTTCTCCTTCTGGGGCGGCTCGAGTGCTGCGTAGGTACTGCCGAGGTTGAAGGCAGCGTCGGGCCGCGAGTCCTCACCGATGAACTGCTCGGCCTTCTCGACGGCCGCCAGCTGCGCAGCTTTGTCGCCGCGGAGCTGGGCTGCCTGCGCCTGGAGCACGCACAAACCATAAAGGCTGCCGTTGTTCTTCGGCCCCGGAGGCACCACCTTGAGGCCTTCGTTCGTGACCTGTTCCGCCTCTTTGAAC
>JANNWK010000191.1:0-1753 GCA_031408355.1 Myxococcales bacterium | reverse complement strand
GCGAGCTAGCTTCGCGGCATGCGCAGACCAAGCCTGCTTGCGATTCTGAGTCTGGTGTCGGTGGGGGTGGCGGGCGCTGCCGCGTGCTCCGCAGGAGGAGCCGGTCCGGGCGGTGACTTGGGTCACGGTGCCAACTCGTCGAAGGGCGGCGGTGTGGGCGGCCTGGCACTGGGCGCCAGCGCTGGTTCGCTCGCGATAGGCGGCTCCGCCAACACGGGCGGGACGTCCCCGCTGCCACCGCACACGGCCTGCGATCGCGCCATGCCCTGCCCTGGTGGACAGAGCTGCGTAAGGGGCGCAGCGGAGCCGGACCACTGCGCGCCCACCGGAGAAACCTGCACGACCGATCAGGAGTGTGGCGGTGATAGCTATTGCTGCGGTGACGGTTGCCTCAGCGTCGCGGGCGAATCGGTCTGCATCCCTTACGGCTACGGACCGCGCGGTAACGTGAACAAGGAGTGCAAGGGCGAGGGAGAAACGGGCGTCTTCGCGCCTTCGGTGCAATGCGAGTGGAAGGTGCAGCCGACTGATCCGCATCCGACCTCGGGTCTGGTTCTGGCGACGCCCATGGTGGCGGACCTACCGAACGACTCGGGCTCGTCCGCTGAGATTGTGGTGGTGTCTTTCGCGAAGGGCGACGGCGATGGCTCGATCACGACGCCTGGAGTCATCCGCATCATCAGCGGTCAAACCTGTGAGCTCAAGGAAACCGTCGAAGCCTCGGCCGGCATTGTGCGGGCCGCCTCGCCGCTGGCCCTCGCCGATCTCAACGCCGATGGCACGATCGAGATCGTGGCACGCAAGGACGCTGGCGGGCTCATCGCGTTTTCTTGGGATGGCAGCAAGTTCGCCAAGATGTGGGAGTCGGCGGGCGCCATCGTCAACCAGCCCTGGGACGGGCCCTCCATTCACGACCTGAACGACGATGGCGTCCCGGAGGCGTTGCTGTGGGGCTCGGTCGTAAATGGGCTCACGGGCGACCCGCTCGCTGACTTCACGCTCAGCCAAGGCTTCAACGGCTACATCCCGGTTGCCGGAGACTTCAACGGCGACGGTAAAACTGACTTGGCGACCAGCTTCGGCCAGGAGGTCACGTACTTGAGCTGGTCGAACGGCGCGTGGGTGGACCAGGCCGTTCAGGGGGATCGCTGGAACCTGCCGGCCAGTCACTTCGCGGTGGCCGACTTCGGTACGCCCGGCGCCAGCGCCGCGGACTTCGACCCCAGCGCGCTCGACGGCATCGCCGAAGTGGTGGCGGTGAACGCGGAGGTTTCGGGCGGCAGAGTCAGCATCTTCACTCTGTCGGGTCAGGAAGTGATGGGCGTGCAAACGACGCTTGAGCCAGGCGTGGCCGTCCCCGCGAATACCGAAAGCGGTGGCCCACCCACCATCGGCGACTTCGACAATGATGGATTTCCGGAGGTGGCCGTCGCGGGCGCGACGCGTTTCAGGGTCTTCGACTTCGACTGCAAGAACGGCGGAGCCGGTTGCGAAGGCCCTTTCGTTCGTTGGTCGCAGCGCTCACAGGACGCCTCATCGCGCCAGACAGCCGCGTCGATTTTCGACTTTGACGGCGACGGCAAAGCGGAGGCCGTCTACGCCGACGAGTGTTTCCTGCGCGTGTACGACGGCACGAGCGGTGAGGTGCTGTTCTCCTCCTACCGCACGTCGGGTACCTGGTACGAGAACCCGGTCGTTGCGGACGTGGACAAGGATGAAAATACCGAGATTGTCGTAAACTCGGCGTTTTGGG
>JANNWK010000190.1:0-8255 GCA_031408355.1 Myxococcales bacterium | reverse complement strand
AACATCGACGCCGCGACGCCGCCGTTAAACTCGGGGATCTTGGCCGGATCGATCACAACGCTGAGCACCTTACTGATCCCGAGCGCGGCCACGACAGCGGCTCGCAGGTTCACTTTCGCGCTGGGCAGAGCGAGCAGACGATCCACGTGCGGCGCGATCTGTTCGGGCGTGGAAAGCGCGTTCTCTGCCGCGGCGGCCAGCAGCAACTCGTCGGGCGGGCCGTCGGTCACGAAGTAGGAGATCTGGCTGGCCAACTCGTAGGCCGTGAGTGGCCCCTCTTCAGTCAGCACGGCGCCGAATTCGCTGCGGTAGAGAAAGTGTGGCGAGTCGAAGATGGCCGCGACGGAGTACTGCGTGGCCTCCTGAATCGTGCCGCCGGCGCCCAGTACCTCGCTGTAAACTTGGCTCAGGCTGGCCTGTTGCGCTGCTGTCAGCGGTTGGCGGAAGGCGCGCACCGCCAAGCTGAGGACGAAGGCCTGAGCGCATTCCGTCGTCGGGGCAGCGCCGCAACCGCTGAACGCCGCGAAATTGTCCAGGGCATGCTTACCAGCCGCGGTCGCGATAGCGTCGGCCGTCTGCCATTTGCTGTCGATGTACGAGGAGCCTTCGTCCGTATCGCCCAGCGGCGGGAACGTGCGCTCCGTCGGGTCCTTGATGGCGTGGTCCACCACCATCTTGCTTGCGAACTCTTGACCGAGCAGGGGCGAAAGGGAGGTGGCCAGCTGATTGAAGCTCAACCGAATCAAACGCTTGGGCATAGCGACGTCCCAGCCGCTGCAGTCGTCGGCCTGATTCTCCGGCTTGGTCGACGCACCGCCCCCCGCGCCGGCCCCGCTCGCTCCCTGGCCCCCTCCCGGGCTCGCGTCAGGAGCGCTACACGCGCCGAGCCCCGCCGCGAGCAAGAACACCAAGGGGGTACGTGGGGGCCGAAGCCTGTCTTTCGCGTTCACATGGGCAAGGAGGGCGGCCACCGCCCAAACTGCTCAAAAAAGAGGACCGGGTGACCGGGGCGCCCCAGAACCCCAGGATCCGGGCGTTTCGGGAGGCGCTCCTCGCGCCGGGCCGGGCCGCGGCCCGAGTTCTAGGCGTGGATGTAGACCACCGTCCCGCGCTCCTTATTGAGCACGCCGTGCCAGGCTTCGGGGACCGAGGGGTCGGTCCACTCGAAGAGCCAGGCGGCGTCCTTCGGCGCGAGGTTCACGCAACCGTGGCTGCGCACCTTGCCAAAGTCGTCGTGCCAGTAGGTACCGTGAAGCGCGTAGCCTTTGTGAAAGTACTGAACGAACGGTACGTCGCGCAGGCTGTAGGAGTCACCCTTGTCTTCGTCGCCGTCCATCGTGGAGCTGAGCTCCTTCTGGTAGATCATGAAGGTCCCACGCGGGGTCGATTCGCTCTCCTCCGGATCCCCAAGCCCTGCCCGGCCGCTGCTGATGAGCGTTGCATACACGGGCTTTCTGCCGGAGTAGGCCACCAACGTCTGCTGCTTGATCGAAATGTCCACCCACTTGCGGTCCCCGGTCGCAAAGCTCGGATAGGAGTCGCGCGGGTGAAGCGTGCGCATGGACGCCTCAAGCACCCAACTCCCGTCGCGGCTCTCCAGGAATCCGCCGGGCTTTGCCTGGCCAGTCAGCTTCACCCCCTCGCGATCGGCCAGCGCCGTGCCGGCCTTGAAGCTGCCGTCGGCTGCTAGCGAATAGCGCTGGCCGTAGCGCTGCTTGCTGAAGGCGACCGGCAGCTCCTCCCCAGCCGCCAGCTCCACGCCGTGAAACTCACTCTGGCGCACGACCTTGGTGCGATCGAGCGCGATCACGTCAAGCTCGGTGGTAAGGCCGAAGAGCCGCTTCTCCCACTCGAAAGTGCGCGCGATGGCGAAGCCGCTGTCGGGCGCGGCCAAGCCGGCGTGCGAAACGTAGCGAAGCGGTTGCTTGACCCCGTACGGCTTCGGCAACTTGGCTCCGGCGCCGAGAAACTCAGGCGGCCCGGCGATTTCGCCGAGCGCGGACAAGAGGCCCGCGTGCTCCAAGCGCTGACGAAAATTGGCGGCTCTAACCGACGAATCGCCGCCTTCGGACTCTTGCATCTGCTCCTTCGAGGGCAGCCTGAAGTACAAGAGCGGCGGCGTGTCCCCCGCTAGAGCGTAGGTGTACGGCAGCCCGAGGGCGCGGACTGGCCGCACCTGAGAGGCCAACAGCACCGGGTGATTGAGCTCGAGGCTGGCGCCGAGGCCGAGGCAAATGAAGCCGCGCGGGTTGACGCGGTACCAGCCGCCGTCGCAGCCGTCGTTGACGAGCTTGGGACCGCGCGCTGTCACGACGGCGCCGGCGCGGAGGTAGCCGTAGCGCGTGCGGTCGCGTCCGGTGTCCGTGTAGAGCCAGGTGCGCCAGGCAATGCTGCCAACCTTCACCGCTGCCGCGTCGTCGAGCGCAAAGGGCAGATTGTCGTCCGGCGTGCCGACGCCCGGAGGGGTAGCCGACCCAGCACTCGGTAGCAGAGCGGGACCCTGAGCGCTGCCGACGCGGCGACCGACCGCGACGGCAGGCGCGCCGCCCCCCATCACGCCCGGGGGTTCCTCGCGCTTGGCGCAGGCGCTCAGACAAACTGTCGGGGCAAGCAAAGCGGGCAACAGCCAGCTCGGAGGCGCGGGGTAAAGCAGAGCGGAACGTTCGAACAAACCCATAAAATACAGCTGAGTGGGCGGCAGGGGCGGTGGATCCGTTACCACAGCTAAAGCGGAACCGGGCATGCTCCGGCCGTGCGGATCCCGAGCGGCCTATTCAAGATCGTGAAAGAAGTAGCCCGGCACCTGCTGCGGCGCCCCGTGATCGGGATCGTCGCGGCCGCCCAGACCCCCGATGGGCGCTGGCTGCTGGTGCGCCGCGGCGATACGGGGAAATGGGCCCTTCCGGGCGGGACGCTCGAGTGGGGAGAGACGCTGCGAGCCGCGGTCGGACGCGAGCTCGAGGAGGAGACCGGCGGGAAGCTGCTTTCGCTGGGCGGCCTTTTGGGCGTGTATTCGGCCCCCGAGCGCGACCCGCGCTTCCACGCCGTCACCATCGTGGTGGAGGCCACCGTGGCGGCGCCTGACGCGCCGGTCATGAACGCCCTCGAGATCACCGAAGTGGGCTTGTTCGAGCCAAGTGAGCTGCCGGAAGACATCACCCAAGGCATGGCGGACGTGATCGCCAACGCGCGCTCGAAAACCCAAGTGTGGGAGTGATAGCCTGGGCCACCATGCGCCCGCCGCTTTCGCTCCTCCTCGCTTGCTGGTGTACCGGCTGCGGGCTCTTCCAGCAGCTCGACGTGAAGGCCGTGGCTACTTCGTTCCAGAAGCCAAGCAATGTGGCGGCGTACGTCGCCGTCACCGACCAGGCCGAGCCGCTCACGGAGCTGGGCGTGGAAAACTTCCGTGTCTATGAGAACGAACAGCTCGTCGCGGCGGAGCAGACGCGGCTCACGCTGCTGGAACGCAACACGGCCGCCGCGCACCACCTGCTCCTGCTCATCGACATGAGCGGGGCGCTCACGCTCACCAAGGAGGCTCGAACCACCACCGTGAAGGCGGCTCTCGGCTTCGTCGACAAGGTCAGCCAAGCCCAGAGCCTCTCGCTGTTCGCGTTCGACGGTGGAGAGCAGCTGGTACCGATCGCCGAGATCGCCCGAGGCGCCCGCCTCACCAGCCTGCCCGCCCTGGAGGGCTTCTCGCCGCGCGACAGTTCGCGCAACCTCAACGGGGCTGTCGCGAGCGCGCTAGCCAAGCTCGACGGCCAACTGCTGCAAACGGGCAAGCCGGTAAAGCTCGGCACGTTGGTGGTCTTCGCTCGCGGGCCCGACATCGCTGGGCGAGTCGCTCAAGACAAGCTTTCCGATCTCCTCAGTGAAAGCCCGCACGACGTGCTGCTGGTAGGCATCGCCGAACAAGCGGACGAGTTGTCCGGCCTCAGCCGGCGCGGCGTGGTGCGCGCGCAAAGCCTCGACACCCTGCCGATCGCGTTCGAGGAGGCCGCCGACAAGGCCCTAGGCGAGTTGGGCAAGCACTACCTGGTGTCCTACTGCTCACCAGCGCGCGCGGGCACCCGCAGGCTACGCTTGGAAGTGAGCTACACGACCAAGCAGGGCGACGAGCACCAAGGCGACTTCGAAACCGACTTCGATGCCAGCGGCTTCGGTCCGGGCTGCGATCCGAACACGCCGCCGCGCTTCGTCGCGCAGGCCAAGGCCAAGCCCACGCAGCGCCCAGCGGACGCTAGCGAGAAAGGCCGCAGCCGGCCCCCAGCAACCAAGCCTGCTCCCTCAACCGGGCAGCCTCCAGCGGACGGCGACGACGACACCCCCGTCGCGCCGCCGGACCAGCCGGGTTACGCGAAGTAGCGCCCGTGCCGCCCGGAACATCACCCCGCGAACTACCGATCGACCTTACTTCGGGGGAATACGTCGCGCCGCGTGGTAAGCGCGAGATCACCTGGCTTGTCGCGCTGAACGACGACTGGGTGCACGTCTCGGCCTGGCCCGGAGCCGAGGTGGAGCGCAATCAAGCCATGAGCGGCACGGTCTGGGAGAACCGCACACGGCTGCGCGTCGCGCCCGGAACCCGCTTGATGCGGATCGAGTCCCGACCTATTGCCTACAAACAGCGCGATGCGCTCGACTACCTGAGCCGAGGCGGCGGCGAAAACCGCCAGATCGTCCGCCAAGAGTTCCAGGTCGGGGGCCGCGGGGAGCTGGTCCGCCAGGGCTAGCCGGCCGGGTCTGAACCGCGAAAACACAGTCTTTCCCCAATAGTTCCTGAAGCCTCCAGGCGGCCCCTTTAGCCCGGCCGGATTGCGCCGTTCGAAGGCTCATGGTCGCTACAGCCTCCAAGAGCCCGCAGGCGGGCGAGTCGGAAGCTCCCAGGAGCTCGCCGTCCAGCGACACCCGCCCCCATGCCGTGCCGCCCGCATCGGACGCCAACCACACCGGCGAAGCCACCAAGGCATGGGTGCTGCTCGTCGACGACGAGCCAGAGCTTCTGCGCGGCGTTTGCCGGAGCCTCAAGCTTCAGGGTTACAACGTCACCGAAGCGCGCAACGGCGAAGAAGCGGTGCAGCACCTGCGTCGGCGCGCCTTCGACGTCGTCGTGAGCGACATCGTCATGCCGGGCATCGACGGCATCCAGTTGCTCCGCGAGATCCGCCAGCACGATCTGCACGTTCCGGTCGTACTGATGACCGGCGCGCCCGCTGTCAGCACGGCCGTTCAAGCGCTCGAGTACGGGGCATTCCATTACCTGACCAAGCCGGTCGACCCCGAGGCGCTCGATCAGATCGTCGGCAAGGCGGTACGAATGCATCGGATGGCGCGGGTCAAGCAGCAGGCGGCTGAGCTCCTGGGGCATGCCGGCGCGCTCGGCACAGATAGGGCCGGTCTGGAAGCCAGCTTCGACCGTGCCATGCAGACACTGTGGATGGCCTACCACCCCATCGTCGACTACCGGGCCAAACGCATCTTCGGCTACGAAGCGCTGCTGCGCAGCACCGAACCCAGCCTGCCCCACCCAGGGGCGGTGATCGACGCCGCGCTGCGACTCGGGCGCATCGAGTCGCTAGGGCGTTCGATCCGCGAGCGGGCCTCGGTGCCGGTGACCGACTCAGCGGCGGACTTCGCTCTCTTCGTGAACCTGCACGTGACCGATCTGACCGATCCGGCGTTGAGCGATCCTGAATCGCCACTGTCCAAGATCGCCAGCCGAGTCGTGCTCGAAATCACCGAGCGCTCATCGCTCGACGAGGTCAAGGACGCGCGACGTCGGGTCGCGGCCCTACGCGAGATGGGTTTCCGCATCGCCGTGGACGATTTGGGCGCTGGCTACGCCGGGCTGGCAAGCTTCGCCCTGCTCGAGCCAGAGATTGTAAAGCTCGACATGTCGCTCATCCGCGACATTCACATCACCTCAACTAAGCAGAAGGTGGTGCGATCCATGACCGCCTTGTCCAAGGACATGGGCATGACGGTGGTGGCCGAAGGCGTCGAGACCGCGGCTGAACGCGACTGCCTGGTCGACCTGGGCTGCGATCTCCTCCAGGGCTTCCTGTTCGCGAAACCGGGGCGCGCTTTCCCCGAGGTTGTCTGGTGAGCTCTGCCGCCTCAGAACACCCGACGGGTACGCTAACCTCCACTCGCGACGAGTCGAACCGCGACGCCGGGCGCGCCTACCCAGCGGATTTCCCACGCCCGGCCTCAGCGCGGCCCTCGGCGCGCCCCTCGGTACCCAGCGACTCGGGCGGTTACCTGCTACCGGAAGCCCACACGATGGACGTGTCCGTCCGCAGCACGGACATTGGGGGGCCGCCCACCATCCCTTCGGTCGTCGACCGAGCCGTGATCCTGCGCATGGATGGCGTGCAGGCCGGCCAAATCATCGGGCTCGAAGCCTTCCCGTTCACGGTCGGGCGCCACCCCACCAACCGGCTGCGTATCGATGAAGACAGCATCAGCCGGTTTCATGGCCGCATCGTGCGCCAGGATGACGGCTTCGCGGTTGAAGATCTGGGCTCGCGCAACGGCACCTTCGTAGCGGGCAAACGCATCACGCGCGCCACGCTCGACCACGACAGCTGGCTGCAGTTCGGGCCGCGCGTCAGCTTTCGCTTCTCGCTGACCGACGCCCGTGAGGAGCGACTGCTACGCAAACTCTACGAGTCGAGCACGCGCGACGCGCTCACCGGCGCCTACAACCGGCTCCATTTCGACGAGCGGCTGCGCGCCGAAATCGCCTACGCCATGCGCCACCGCAGCGAAGTCTCGCTCTTGATGATGGATCTGGACCACTTCAAACGCATCAACGATACCCACGGTCACCCAGCTGGCGATCTGGTACTCAAACGCGTGTCGGAAATTTGTACGCGTGCGCTGCGCACCGAAGACGTCTTCGCCCGCTACGGCGGCGAAGAGTTCGCGATCGTGCTGCGTGGGGTCAGCGTCCGGGGCGCCGCTCGGCTGGGCGAACGCCTGCGAACGGCCCTGCTTGCGGAACGGATCCACTTCGACGGCGTTAACATCCCGGTGACCTTGAGCGCCGGCTGCGCCTCGCTCGCCTGCTGCGCGACCCCCAGCGCCGAAGAGCTGGTGGCTACGGCAGACCGCCGACTTTACCGGGCGAAGCAGCTGGGTCGGGACCAAGTCGCGCAAGAAGGCTAGGGGCAGCCCGCTGAGGAAGATCTGCCTGCGGGTGGGCGGCAACTGACGTGCGCCTTTACTCCGGGGGAGACAGTCTGCTACGAGGCTAATTCTCGGAGGAAATGCCGTGGCAATCGACCTTAACTCGCTCAAATCCGAACGTGACCGACTGAAGGAAAGCGTCCGCGAGGTCGAAGGTGAGCTGCGTCGGCTTGAAGCCGAGCTCAAGCTCCTGCGCCAGCGCGAGATCGCCACCAAACGCGAGATCGAAGCGCTCACCACGCTGATCGAAATCCAAGACGCGCGCGAGCCCAAACCGACCGAGTAAGAGCCGCCTAGAGCTTGGTGCCGGAGAGCGCCAGGATATGCAAAAACTCAGGCTCGCTGGCAGCGACCACCGATAGCCGGCTGCGTCGCACCAACCCAAAGGCTACCAGCTTCTTGTCAGCTTTGACCTGAGCCAACGTCACCGGCTTCGCGAGCGGCTTCTTGACCGCAAGCTCGACGACCGACCAGTCGCCTTCGCTCGTGGCTTCCGGCCGGGCTTCGCTCGCAACGCTGGCGATGCCGACGATCTCCTTGCCCTGATTCGAGTGGTAGAAGAGCACCAGGTCGCCTTGCTTCATGGCACGCAGGTTGTTGCGCGCCTCAAAGCTGCGAATGCCATCCCAGACGGTGCGCTTGTCCTGCACGAAGCGCGTCCATGGGTAGACTGCCGGCTCGCTCTTCACTAGCCAATAGGCCTTTGCCATGCGCCGCACTCTAGTCGCGCCGCGCCCGTTCGTCGCTAGTCCAAATCGCGGTCAAGCAGCTCGACCGCGATCGGGCAATGGTCGCTCAGCTGCTGCGACAGCTTTTTGCCCCGACGCCCCCGAGGCGCGGCGTCAGCTTTCGCGCAGCTGCCCACCACCTGCGCCCGCACCGCTGGCTCGAGCTCGCGCATGCGCAGGGAGCCGAGCACGTGGTCGAGCAAGACGGGAACGCCCCGATGAGAATGCGTGCCGGTAGCGTCCGCAGGTAGTAGGCGGAGGCCCGCTCGCTTGAGCTCTTGCTGCCGCTGGCCAAGCTCGCCCGAGGCCGTCACCGCGGGCGTGCATTCTTCG
>JANNWK010000189.1:0-1727 GCA_031408355.1 Myxococcales bacterium | reverse complement strand
CCCAGCCGCCGCCGCTTTCGGGGCCAGCCTACGTGGATCCACTGCACCGCGGCGTGCGCTGCGACGACGACGCGGGGTGCGTTGGTGGAGCCATGTGCCTCACCGGTTACTGTCGTTGCGCGGGCGACACGCAATGCGACGGCGGAACCAGCTGCGTCGCGCCACTGGCTGGGACGCCTGGTAGCGGTGACGTTTGCCGCGCCACCCATCCGAACACGGTTGCGACGGCCGGCGGCATCAAGGTGCTGCGAGACAAGCTGGATCGCTGGGCGTCCTCGCGCCCGGTCTGGAACCAGCACGCCTACTCGGTGACGAACGTGCTGGACGACGGAACGATCCCCAAGACCTCCGACTGGCTGCAGAATTGGCAGCAGCCGGGCCTGAATAACTATCGCGCCAACGTGCAGGGAACGGCGGGCTTCGCCGACTATCCGGATATCACCGGCGCCCTCTACGCCGACAAGGTTTGCGCCGCCTCGGCCAGCGGGGTGACCCTGACCGCCACGGTCTGTAACCGAGGCAAGAAGGCCGTGGGCGCGAACATGCCCGCGACGTTCTACGCGGGCGACCCAGCAAGCAAAGAGATCCTCTGCGTCTCCTACACCCAGGGCCCGGTGCCGGTGGGCGGCTGCCTCGACGTTTCGTGCGAGGTCCCGGGCGCCGTGAACGGCAAGGTAACGATGGTCGTGAACGATGACGGCAACGGCGGCCAGACGACCGTGGAATGCAACGCGGACAACAACACCGACGACGTCAGCATCACGGACTGCAAGCCGAAATAGGCTGGATCTCCGGGGGATGAGCGTGGCCCTGGCAGGCGCGCCGCGGGATTGTGCCGGAGGGCTGCCAGGTCTAGCCTGTGGCTTGCTCACGGCGGCCCTCTAATGGACGACAACGCAATCATCGTTGAGGCCTGGAACACGGTTCTCTTCGACAAGTTTTCCCGGTTCAAGCACTTGCTGGTCGCGGGGCTCTCCGGCCATAGCGACGAGGCTCTCGCTCGGCATCCACACCCGCCGGGGGCGCGCGTGCTTGACGTTGGCTGCGGCTTTGGCGACAGCACCCAGCGAATTGCTCGATCCGTGGGCGTAAGCGGCGAAGCGGTTGGCGTCGACTGCGCCGCCAATTTCATTGCGGCAGCCAACGCCGACGCGCGCGAAGCTGGCGTCGCCAACGCCACGTTCTTCGTTGCGGACGTGCAGACGCAGGACCTGCGCGGCCCCTACGATTGCGCTTTCGCGCGCTTCGGGACCATGTTCTTCAACTTGCCCGGAGCGGCGCTGAAGAACATTTTCCGCGCGCTCACGCCCGGTGGAACGTTCACGATGATCGTGTGGCGCCGCCGCGAGGCCAATCCCTGGCTTCACGACGCCGAACTTCGCGTCCGAGAGTTGGTCCCCGTCGTGTCGCATGAGGATACGAACCAGGTCCACTGCGGTCCCGGGCCGTTCTCCATGTCCGGTCCCGACATGGTGGGAGACATGATGGTGGGCGCCGGTTTTGGCGCGGTCACGTTCGAGCGCTTCGACGCGGATATTTGCATCGGGCGGGACACGGAGGAGGCCATCGAGTTTGCGATGGCGCTGGGGCCGGCCGGCGAGATCATTCGCTTGGCAGGTGAGGAAGGCGTTCGGCGGCGGCCCCAGGTCGTCGCCGCGCTGCGTGAAACGCTAGCGGTTTATGCCCGAACCGACGGGGTGTGGGCGCCGTCGAGCACGTGGTTCGTG
>JANNWK010000188.1:0-3364 GCA_031408355.1 Myxococcales bacterium | reverse complement strand
GGACGTTGATGGTCTGAGTCAACGCGACCGCCATCCCGTGCTTGTCGACGACCGACAGGTGGGTGGTGTGGGTCCCCTCAGGTAGGGTAGCGTCCTTGGGCAGCTCAAGCCGACCCGCTGCCGGCACGCGCTCCGCCTGCGCGAGCGCGTAGGCCTGCGAGGTCAGGCGCTCCACCGGAACAGCCACGAAGTCAGGGTCCCCGAGCAGCACTGCGCGATCATAGAAAACGAGTCGCGAGGACTCCGTCCACAACAAGAGCCGGTTCGCCTGCGGCAACCGCTTCCGCAAGCGCTCGTAGGTTTGAAGCAGACCGACGACCAAAATCCCGCCGGACGAAGGCGGTCCCATGCTGACGATGCGCTTACCGAGAAACGTGCCGCTTACCACGGGCCGCTCGACGGTCTGCGCGGCTTTGAGATCGGCAAGCGCCATGCTGCTGCCGCGGGCCGCCAAGAAGGCCACCATCTTCGCGCCCACCAGCGCGTCCCAATCGGCCGGAGCCTGGTCTCTCGTCAACGCTTCCAGGGTGGCCGCGAGCTCAGGCTGGCGCAGCGTCCAGCCCGGAAATGGACAGAGCCCCGAGGAGCTTAGAAACGTCCGCTTGGCCTCGGGGTCAGCGCGCAGCGCGCCGACCCGCACCCAACAGCGCGCCGAATAATCACGCCCCACCTTCACGCCCGCGCGCGCCGCAAGGATGGCGGGCCGCGCCAGCCGACTGAGCGGCAGGCTACCAAACCGCCGATGGAGTTCGCGGAGGCCATGCCACTCCACCGGCACCGCCACGGACAGCGCACCGTTGCGAAGCGCGCTCGGATCCTGCTTCATGGCCGCGTTCAGCTGGGCAAGCTTGAGCCCGAGCGGCGCGCGTTCGCGAAAGTCGAGCGACACGTCGCTGTCCGTCTTTGGATCGTGGATGAGCGCGAACCCGCCACCGCCCAGCCCCGAATTGCCGGGCTCCGCCACGGACAGCATCAGGGCGGCCGCAATGGCTGCGTCGGCTGCATTGCCGCCCTCCTTGAGCACGTCGCGAGCCGCCTCCGTCGCCAGCGGCTGACTGGTGGCTACCGCTGAGTTGGTCCGTGGCCCGACCGCAGGCAGCGACTCACTTGGCTCGCTACAGCTATTTCGCCACGGCAGCGACTTCACGTACCAGGCAAGCCCGCCCAGCACCGCAAACAGCAGCCCCAGGGCGAGCCCAAGCCGTCGCAACCATCGGCGCATGCCCCCCACCTAGCATGCCCTGGCGAAAAGCAGCTGAAGGTGACGCCAAAGAGCTTCGGGAAGCGCAAGGGCGGGGCCGCGCTTGCGCGGGGCGCGGAGCAGCGTCGTATCCGCCAGCAGCGGAGCGCGAGGCCTTTCTTGCCGCCGCTATTGCGCGCTCATTGGTCGGGCTCAAGGCGTTGGCTTTAGGTCCTTCAGTCCTGGCAGCAGGCGAAGCACTTCGTCAGCCAATACCACCAGCTGGGCCGCGTGCTCGTGAATTTCTGGGTCAGTTTGCCCCGCTGCTACCACCAGCAGCTCATCCCGCCACGTGTTCGCCTGGTATTCGAGTTCAGACCGATCGTACAGCTCAAGCGCGGACTTCAGGGCGGCTCGCTGCTTGAAGAGCACCATGGCCATGCTGTTCATCACCAGCCTAAGCCGCTCGGGCGAATGTAGGTTGAACTGGCCGTCTCTGAGATCCATCCCGTTGGCGTCGCCTCTGGCGCCCAGCACATGATGACCGTCCAGCGCGCCGGCGTAGGTGGGGTAGCCTTCCGCCATGCTGGCAACGCTGGTCGTGAGCGGCACCTGGTTCGCCCGCATCTGGTCTCGGTAGTCGATCTGAGCCAAGTACCTGACGGTAAAAACGAAGGGCTTGAAGTAGAGGGCGTGGGGAAAGTTGTTCTCCGGCTCAGCGCCCTGCCAGTAGTGTAGCGTTTGGTTGCCGTTCTGCATCAGGCTTCGGTCGAACAGAAAGCCGAGCGTCCACCAGGGATCCGTCAGCATCTTGGTGTCGTCCAGGAACTGACCCTCGTCGATTTCTACTCTAGCAACGGAGTTCAGGAGGTTCCGGTTGTACTCGGGGCACTCCGCTTCGTTGTAGCAAAAATTCTCTTGGTGACGCCCCCCCTGCAGGCGAAAGAAGCTGGTGCCAGTGCTGATTTGGGCATACGGCATTTCGGGGCGGAGCTGAAACCAGCCCGCTTCTTGACGTAGCTCGCGCCTAAACAAATGGCTCGTGAGCAGCACCGACTGTGCCTTGAACAACATGGTCTCGCGAATCTGGTAGCCGTCGTACTCGCTGTCGAACGCAGCCTTGGTGTAGCCCCGCTCCTCCGTCGAGCTCAGATAGGATTCTAGCAACATGCCGAGGTTTTCATCGCTGGGGTTCGCTAGGTAAGCGTCGACGTTCTGGTACCAGGTCGCGTCCACCGGAGCGCGGGCGGCGCCTGGGATCCAGTCGTTGATCGTGCGGTGCTGCTCTCCGTGAAAGCCGTCCTCCGACCATCGGGGCAAAGCCACGGGAATCGGCAGGCGCTTCAAATCTAGCTGCATGAGCTCTGACCACGCGACCTGGGCGATGCTTTCATCCGTGACGCGGCCGACGGCGTAGATCAAATTGCGACGCTTGAGCTCGTTTAGAAACGCTTCGTCACGCTGCTGGGCAGAATCGCCTGGCAGAACCGCGCCTGCCGGCTGCAGCGGGCGCCAGTCGGTCGAGCAGGGCGTGCGCAAACCGAATTGGGCGCGCTTCGCGTGCACGTAGTCTCGCAAGACCAGCGCGTCCTCGGCGCTCAAGTGCAGCTGCGCCCGTCGAATGATGGAGGCGTCGTCGTAGGCGATCAAGGCTAGGTCGAGGCCATCTGGCGCGTGGCAGTTGGCGCACGCCATGCCCTCCGCGTCCTCTTTGCGAAACACCTGCAGACCCGCCGAGAGCGCCTGCTCGATCCGAGCTTCACTCCACGAGAACTCCGCGGCACTGGCTGCAACCGTTGCCTCATTAGCCGGAAGCACGCTGATGGCCTGAAGATCCGAGCGCAGCGCTTCGTCGCTGATAGTAGAAGCCGGATAGGCAGGCATGCTGCCCTTGCCAGATCGAACGATCTTGAGCGCGGCCTCGAACGACAGGCTCTTTCCCAGTTCGGGATACGGTCCGCCGCCCTTGCCGTTCGCTCCGTGACAACTCGTGCAAAAGGCCTTGAACTCGGTAGAGAGTCCGGGCCCAGAGGTGGAACCGTCGTCGTAGAGCGGAGCAGCAACCGTCGGGCAGTCGAAGACCCCCTTGCCCAGGACAGCACCACGTTCTCCGGGAGTCGTTGGTCCGCCGGCGTTCGCCGGCGCCCCCCCAACCCGAATCGACGTCCCCCGGCCCCCGCGTCC
>JANNWK010000187.1:0-1807 GCA_031408355.1 Myxococcales bacterium | reverse complement strand
GGCGAACTGCGCCGGGCACTTGGCGCAGCCGAAGGCGATGAGCTGCTCCTTATAGGTCGCCGTCAGTTTGGGATCGGCGTCCATGCCGCAGATGGCACAAATCTTGTTCACCGCTTTGGCGGCGGGCGCGCTGACGTGGCCGGCGTGCGGATCGCTGGCGGGTTTGGTTGGCGCCGGTGCTGGTGCCGTGGGTGTGTGCTGCTCATGACTGTCCGCTGGTGCGGCATAGGGATGGTGCAGTGCACTGCGCACGGCAAGAGCCACCAACGCGCCGAGCGCGGCGGTGATGACGAAGATGAGCAAGTGACGAATCATGGCGCTGCCCCAATCGCAGGGAGTTCGGGAATCACGTACGCCCACAGGCCGGCCTGGGCCTGACGCGCTTGCATGCGCGCCTCGATCACTGCCAAACGCAGCTCCGCGAGGTGGTCGTGCAGGTCGAGCACCTGCGTCAGGTCGGCGCCACCGCTGGCGAGCGCGGCAGTCACCACCTGATGTTCGGCCTCGGCGCGCGTCAGCAGAGTTTTGGCCAAGCGATCGGCGCGTTCCGCCTGGGCGATGGCGCGGCGCGTGGCTTCGATCGCGGTGGTGGTGCGCCAACGCGCGGCTTCTGCCATGCGTTCGGCGGCCCGCAGTCGCGCATGTGCGGCGTCCTCGCCAGCAGCGATGGCGCCACGCGCGAGCGGCAGGCTGATGCTGATGGTTACGCCGATGGTGTCTTCGTTGCCATCGTCTGCTGCTTCGCGTTCAGCACGCAGACCGACGGCGGTTTCAGGTCGGCCCATGGCGCGGGCCTCCTGTAGTCCGGCGAGCGCTTCCAGGCGGCGGGCCTCAGCGTTGAGCGCCAGCGGTGTGCGCGTGGGATCAATGGTATCCAGGGCTGGTGCAGTGAAGACCGGCAGCGCTGCGTCTGGTGCCAAGGCCAAGCGACCGCGGATCTCCGCCGTGCGGTCCGCCAGCAGGCGGCGCTGATCGTCAAGACGCAGCAGCAGGCGTTCGCGACGAGTGTCGATCATCAGACGATCGAGTACGCCGGCGTCACCGGTGGCGACGCGCGCGTCGATGGCGCGCGCCAAGGCGGCGATGCGTTGTTCCTGCGCTTCGCCTTCTGTCACCTGCGCGCGCAGGCCGTCGAGTTCCGCTAGGGCCATGGTGATCTCGCCAGCAAGCATTGCGACTTCGGCGGCAACCTCCGCTTCGCTCATCCGCGTTGCGGAGGCGGCCATGGCCCGTGCGGCGTCGCGTTCGCCCCAGCGCGGCAACGGTTGTTCGAGCATCACGTCGTACATCGGCATACGCTCCATCGGCGTACGCTTGCGCGCGTAGCCGAGGGCGAGCATGGGATCGGGCAGTCGACCAGCGGCGCCCTCCAGGTGGCGCATCGCCTGACGTTGCGCCAGCAGCGCACGCACCTGGGGAGCGTGGGCCAAGGTTAGCAGGAAGGCGTGGGTGGGATCGTCAGCGACCTGTGCCGGAACCGCAGCGGATTCGCATGACGTGATCCCGTGCCATCAGTTACTTGGCTGGTTTTTCTGCGGCTTTATCGGCGATCTTCTTGAGATTGCCGGCCACGTCCTTGTCGAACTTCTTGATGCAGGGCTTGCAGCAGAACTTTACTTCCTGGCCCTCGTAGACCTTCGACACCGGCTCGCCGTGGCCGTCGAGCGGCTCGCCACTGATGATGCAGGTCTTGAGTGGGTAGGGCTTGGCAGCCGCAGCTGGTGCATCGGCGGCGAAGGCGGGCGCCAGGACGAATAGGACGGCGAAGGTGAGCAGGTAGCGCATGGGTAAACTCCAGGTCGGTTCT
>JANNWK010000186.1:0-5950 GCA_031408355.1 Myxococcales bacterium | reverse complement strand
CCCGCAGCAGCTTCACCTGAAGCGCGAGCGGCAACTCTCCAATCTCGTCTAGGAAGAGCGTGCCGTTCGTAGCCTCCTCGAACAGGCCCCGCCTGTCGTGCACGGCATCGGTAAAGGCTCCCTTTTTGTGGCCAAAAAGCTCACTCTCGAGCAAGTTCTCAGGGATCGCGCCGCAGTTGACAGCAACGAAGGGGCCTCCACGGCGCGTACTGCGGCGGTGGATCGCTCGCGCCACCAGCTCCTTGCCAGCCCCGCTCTCGCCTGTCACGAGCACGGTCGTTTTGAATTCGGCGATCTTGGAGATCGTTCGGAAGATCTCCTGCATGCGCGCGCTCTTCGCCAGGATGTCCTCGAAGCGGTGCTCCTTGCGGATTTCATCCTTGAGCGCGCGATTCTCGCGCCGCAAAAGCTCGCGCTCTTCGGCCTTGCGCAACGCGAGCACGACCTCATCGGGCTTGAACGGCTTCTGCACGTAGTCGTAGGCCCCGGCCTTCATCGCGTCGAGGGCCAGGTCCATGTTGCCGTAGGCGCTCATCACGATCACGGTCGCGGCGTTGCCCTTGGCCTTGAGCGTTGACAACAGGTCGAGCCCGCCCATCTTGGGCATTCGCACGTCGGTTAGGACCACGTCGGGCCCGAAGGAATCCACGAGGGCAAGCGCGTCATCGCCATTGGCGGCGGTCTCGACCTCGTAGCCATGCCGGCGCAGGAGCGTGCGCAGCACCACTCTCAGGTTCTCCTCGTCGTCGACAACCAAGACTCGGCGCACTGTGCAAAAAAGTTACACTGGGAGCCTTGACCCCGCAACGACTTGCACAAGAAGCGGCCCGGCGGCCTGTGCTGGGTCGTTGGGACGGGCCCGGCAGTCGCGGCTTTGCGGGTCCAAAACGAGATATACACGGTGCCCCATGCTTGCAGGCCTTGACCAACTCTACAGCGCCCAGATCGCCAACCTACGCCGCCGCCTCCGCGACGAGCGCGTGGCCGTCCTGACCCACGCGGCCGCGATCGATCGACGCGGGCGCCACGTGCTGTCCGTGCTCGAGGAACTCGGCACGTCGCCACAGATCATTTTCACGCCCGAGCATGGTCTCGAGGCGGACGCGCAGGCGGAAGAGCCCGTGCGGGACGGCTCGCCCGACGCCAGCCCTGAGCCCGGCGCTTTTCCACGAATCGTGAGCCTCTACGGCGAATCGAAGGCCCGTTTGTCGCCGACCGCCGACGAGCTTTCGGGGATTCAGTTGCTGGTGATCGATCTCGCCGACGTGGGGAGCCGCTACTACACGTACGTTTGGACCGCGCTCCTGGCGGCGCGAGCGGCCGCCGCGCAGGGCATCCACACGGTCGTGCTGGATCGACCCAATCCCATCTCCGGCGATCCCTCCACCATGGAAGGTGTGCCGCAACGCCCAGGTTTCCTGTCGTTCGTCGGTCTGGAGCCACTGCCCATTCGGCATACGCTCACGCTCGGCGAGATCTTGGCTGAGATCTTCGAGCGCGACGGGCACGCCTTGGGCGCTGATGGCGCGCTGTCCGTGGTGCGCGTGCTAGGTTGGGAGCGACACCGCACGGCGGAAGCTTGGGGCAGGCCGTTCATCATGCCGTCGCCCAACATGCCGACGCTCGAAACCGCTCTGGTTTATCCCGGCGGATGCCTCGTGGAAGGCACGAACCTGTCAGAAGGACGCGGCACGACCGCGCCTTTCCAGCTCGTCGGGGCTCCCTTCCTGGACGGACCCGCGCTGGCCCAGGCACTCGTCGCTGCCGGCACGCCCGGCGTGTTGGTACGACCCGCGACCTTCAAGCCCATGTTTGAGAAGCACGCGGGAGAGCGCTGTCATGGCGTGATGCTCCACGTGACGAACCCCGCGCTGTTCCGGCCGGTCACCACCTACCTGACTCTGCTCAGTCTGGCTCGCGCTCAAGCGCCCGAGGCATTTCAGTTTCGGACAACGCCCTATGAGTTCGAGGACGCCATCCCCGCTTTCGATCTGCTCACCGGCTCCTCCGAAGCGCGCACGGCGATCCTGGGCGGAGCGTCGGCCGAGGACGTGGTGGCCACGACGGCGCCCGTCGAGCCGGCGTTGCGCGAGCTTGCGTTGGCTGCAGAAGCGCGGCTTGAGCGCGCCGCCGTCTAGCGGCTACTGGTCCGACGCCGCAAGCGGCTCAGGCGCGCATCGCAGCCTCGACCGCTTCGATCGCCTTGGGCACACCCTGGCTCAGCACTTCAGCGCCGGTTTCGGTGACGAGCACGTCGTCTTCGATGCGGATCCCGCGAACATCGCTGTAGCGCGCGAGCTCTTGGCGATTGAGCGCCCCCTCCAGATCCCCAACCTCCGCCACCGACTCCAGAATTGGACGGATCTGATAAAATCCGGGCTCGATAGTGACGCACATGCCCGGTAGCAGATCCCGATCGAGACGGAGATAGCGGTCGCCGGGGGTGATGGCCCGCGTTCGGCCCGGCGCATAGCCGGCGCGGTCACCCAGGTCCTCCATGTCGTGCACATCGATGCCGAGCAGGTGACCGACCCCGTGCGGAAAGAACAAGGCGGCGGCCCCACGGGCATAGAGATCGTCAATATCCCCGCGCAGAATGCCGAGCGCCACGAGCCCCTCCACGAGAGTTCGCCCCGCTCGCCGGTGAACCTCCAGATAGCGGACTCCAGGCATCACGGCGGCGATCGCAGCTAGCTGGGCGGCCAGCACCACTTCATAGAGCGCACGTTGAGTCGCCGAGAAGCGCCCGCTCACCGGCCAAGTGCGCGTCACGTCGCCAGCAAATCCCTCTGGCGTCTCGGCCCCCACGTCGGCCAAGAGTAGATCCCGGGGACCGAGCAGTCCGTCGTGTCGCTCATTGTGCAGCACTTCGCCGTGTACGCTGACGATCGAGCCGTAGGCGGTGGCGCAACCGGCTGCGGTGATCTCAGCCTCCATCGCCGCGCGCACCGCAGCCTCGCGCAGCCCCTCGCGTGTCCGGCGCAGGCCCGCGCGGTGCGCAAGCTCCGTAACGAGCGCCGCTTGCCGCAGCTGCTCGATGGCGCCCGCGTCGTGGCAGAGCCGCAGCGCGATCATAGCGTCAGCCAGCTCGACGTCGGCGCCCTCGAGCTCCGAGCCCGTGCCCGGTGCAAGGTCGCGGTCGAGAAGCTCCGATAGCCACAGCGCAGACTCCATGTCCTGCGTTGGTAGCGAGGCTGCACCCGGCGGCGCCTGCAGCTCGTCGATGGGGCGCACCGTGAGCCCGACCTCGCGCGCCAGATCTTCGAGCGAGGGCATCGGGCCTGTCCAAAGCTCAGCTTCGGGCTCGGCGGGCGGGGCGTAGAGCGTCGGGCCAGACCGCTCCAGCACCAGCGCCGCGCCTTCGATGGACCGACCCACCAGATAGAGGAAATGGCTCTCCGCCCGGAAGGGGAAGCGGTTGTGCTGGAAGTTACGGGGCCGAGAAAGGCCGGAGCTGAGCACGGCCGGGCCGGAGAGCCGAGCCATCAACCGCTCCCGTCGGGCCTGGAACACTTGAACGTCAGAGGCTTTCGTCCACATCGGAATTTCAGGCGCGAGAAGGGGGGTGCCGACCGGCTCCGCTGCCGGCGAAGTGGCCAAGCGCCCAAGTTAGCAGATAGAGTGCCCGGCGCGCTGAAACCGCAGAGCGCCCCACGGCATAGAGCCCGTGCTGGGCGTGAGCTGCTTCAGCGAAATAACCCAACGTAGCGAAAGAGGAGTGGCAATGGTTTTCAGTCTTTCAAAGTCGATTGTGTCCGCGGTTTCGGCAGGTTTGATGGTCGGTGCCCTGGCCGCTTGCGGCGGCAGCGCGCCCGCCCCCGAGGTCCCCGCGGCCGATGCCCCGGCAGCCGATGCCCCGGCAGCTGATGCCCCCGCGGCCGACGCTGCACCAGCAGCCGACGCGGCCGGTGCCAAGGAGTGCTGCAAGGGCAAGAACGAGTGCAAGGCCAAGGGCGCTTGCAAGACGGACGCGAATGCCTGCTCGGGTAAGAACGAGTGCAAGGGCAAGGGCGGCTGCAACGGTCACTGCCCCAAGTGATCGGGTCGAGCGTCGCTCCCTGAGCGGCGCCGGCTAGCTGACGACCCGCGTCGTACGACGCGGGTCGTTCGCTTTTGTGAAGGGCCAATGGCAACCTCATCCCCCATGACGACCACGCCCGTGCCCGCAGCGGCAGATCTAGGCGTCGGCGTAGGCCTGCGCGTCCCGCACTACCGAGCCGTGTTGGCCGAAGCACCCGCCGTCGATTTCTTTGAAGTCATCAGCGAGAACTTCATGGTCGCCGGTGGCAAGCCGCTCTTTCATTTGGAGCGCGTGCTTGAGCGCTATCCGGTGGTGCAGCACGGCGTATCGCTCGGCATCGCGGGTCCGGATGAGCCCGACCGCCAGTACCTGGCGAAGCTGAAGCAGCTGGTGCGGCGCACCAAATCTCCCTGGGTAAGTGACCACTTCTGCTGGTCTGGCGCTGGCAACGCGCACCTGCACGATCTTTTGCCGATCCCGTACACGCGGGAGGCGGTGAAACGGGTCGTCGAGCGCGCCCGCATGATTCAGGACTTCCTGGAGGTGCCGTTCGCGCTCGAGAACACCTCAAGCTACCTCACGTACCGCTCGAGCACCCTTACGGAGTGGGAGTTCATCAGTGAGATCGCTGAACGCGCCGACATCGGGCTTTTGTTCGACGTGAACAACGTATACGTGTCCGCTTACAACCACGGCTTCGACGCGGCAACGTTCGTTCGCTCCATCCCCCACGCGCGCATCCTGCAGATCCACCTGGCGGGTCACACGCATCTGGGGAAATACATCATTGATACCCACCGCGGGCAGGTCATCGACGCCGTGCTTGACCTGTACCGGCAGACCATCGCGCTGGCAGGCCCCATCTCAACCGTGATCGAGTGGGACGACGAGATCCCCGAGTTACCCGTGCTGCTCGCCGAAGCCGAGCGCGCCCGAATTGTGCGCGCCCAGGGGCTCGCGCTCCGTGACGGACTCCCGCAGCCGGCCCTACCGGCCAGAACGAGTCCCGAGCCTGAGCGGGCTGACCCCTCACCGGTTTGGAAGCAGGGCGGGCCGCGTGAGTCCGCGGCGCTCGACGGGGTAAGATGAGTGGTTCGGAGCTCTCCGAGCTGCAAGCGCGCATGGCGCAGGCGCTCCGCGTCGGTGGCTCGCTCGAGCAGCAGGCGCCCTGGGTCGAGTTCGCGGGCCAGCACATCTCGGGCAACCAGCGCTTGTCGCCGGTCGAGCAGCTGGAGATTTATCGGGAACAGTTCTGGCTCCGACACACCAGCTCACTGGTCGAAGATTTTCCCGGAGTCGGCGGGATCCTGGGGCAAAAGGACTGGGAGAGGCTGGCCGAGGCCTACCTTTTGACCGTCACCCCCGACAGCTACACCCTCAGGGATCTGGGCCACCGAATGCCGGAACTCATCCAGGGCTTGGAGTGGCTGCCGCACCGGGAACTCTGCTTCGACATGGCCCGCCTGGAGCTCGCCTACGTTGAAGCCTTCGATGCCCTCGACACCCCGCCGCTGCAACCGGAGCGGCTCGGGGCCATTCCCGAACCGCGTTTGCCAGAAGCCCTCTTCGTGCTCGCTCCCTGCGTACGCTTGCTGCAGGTGAAGCACCCCGTCGCGGACCTGCGTCGCGCTCTGCTTCAGGCCGGCGACGAAGCCGTGACGATTCCCGAGGCCGAGGCCCAGAACCTGGTCGTCTATCGCAAGGACCTGGGGCTCTGGGACATGAAATTGAGCCCCGTCGCCTTCCGGTTGCTGGCTGAGCTCGGCGTCGGCGCGCCGCTCGGCCTCGCCGCTGATCGCGCCGGAGCCACCCCTGAGGCGGCCAGCGAAATAGCGGAAAAGATCGGCAGCTGGTTTCAGGAGTGGACGTTCAAGGGCTTGGTCAGCGACATCCGCCTCCCGTAAAAGCGGAACTACCGGCTTGCGCGAT
>JANNWK010000185.1:0-13962 GCA_031408355.1 Myxococcales bacterium | reverse complement strand
CGGCGAACCCGAGCACGGCGAGACTGGCGACGTTCCAAGCCACGCCGGCTCGCAGGCGCTGCTCCGACTTGTCGATGACCGGGCTTTCGTCGGGTGCGCTCACGCTAGCCAGAGTCTCAGTACAACTTCGGCGCGGCGTTGATGATGTTCAGCGCCTCTTCGCAATTGAAACCGGCCAGTTGCGCGTACTCGCGGATCGACGGGATGCGCGGCTTGGCGTATTCTTCCGCGCGCGCTGCGGCCTGTTCTAGCTGCTCCTGGCGCTTGTGTGCGTCTCGCTCTCGGTCGAAGAGGCGCAAGGCCAACTTCAAGCAGGCATCCAGAACCGCCGCGCCCGCATCCTTCGCCACGCAGCCGTGGCAGGTGAACTCCGGGCTGACGTCCGCCGTTTCGCCAGCGGACACGAGCAAGACCACGGGAACCAGGCCGCCGGCCAGCACAACTCCGGCGGCGGCTGTTCCGACCATGGCATTCCCCAGGGCAGCGTCGATGACCACCAGATCGACGGAGGACGGTTCGCGCTGAATTTCTCGCGCCGCTTCCTCCCCGGTGAAAACGTAGTGAACCTCATAGCCGCGGCTCTCGAGTCGTCTGCGCGTCTCGTCGGCGAGACCGTCGCCAGCTTGGACCATGACGACGCGTGTCTGCCTGGTATTCATCATTGGGGACCCTCGCGAGCGCAGGCAGCCTACTATGACGGCGTGGGCAGGGCGAACCCACGCAAGCGCCGGACATTCCCAATTCATGCCCTCATCCCTGGGTTCCGCCTCCCAGGTGCGCGCCTCTCAGACCCCGCGCGCCAGCCCCGTCCTTAGGCCGTGAGCCCCGGCAGAGGGCCGGTGCAGACGCCGGGGATGCCGAAGCTGGTCACGTCGTCGAAGCCCATGGCGTTGCAGACGGAGACCAGCAAGTTGTTGTGCGGCAGCTCTTCGTAGTTCAGCTGCCGACCCAGCTTGAAGTAGCCGCCCGCGCCGCCTGCCAGCACCCAAGGGATGTTCTTGTAGCTGTGAGTGTTGCCGGCGCCCAGCTCATTGCCCCATAGCAGCAAGGTGTTGTCCAGCATGGTGCTGCCGTCCGCTTCTGGGACTAAGGCCAGTTTGTCCAGCACGTATTTGACCTGCTCGCTGTGCCAGACGTTGATCTTGATGAGCTTCTCAGTCGTTACCGTGTCGGTCTCGCTGGCGTGAGAGAGCTCGTGGTGCTCCTCGTTCACGCCGAGCCAAGGGTAGTACTGCCAGCTGTCAGCGTTGCCCCACATGAAGGTGGACACGCGTGTCAGACCGCAGGTGTGGGCCAGCAGCATGAGGTCTGTCTGCAGGCGCCCTGCCAGCGGGTAGTTCTCCATGGCGAGCGGGTCGAACTTGGCGGGCAAGGTCAGTGGCGTGCAGACGCCCACCGCGTTCTGCAGGCGCTTCTCGAGGTTGCGAACGCCGTCTAGGTGCGCCTCGAGCCGCGCCTTGTCCTCCGAGTTGACCCGTGACTGCAGGCGCCCGAGGTCGTCCTTCAGAAAGTCGAGCACGCTTTGACGGTCTGCCAGCACGCGCGCCAGCTCCGCGCCCGACAAGTTGGCGTCAGCGAAGATGCGCTTGTACATCTGAAAGGGATCGTCCACGGCCGTGTTCGGCTGGTTCGGACCGCGGTAGGAAATCACCCGCAGCGGCTCCTGCCCCTTGATGCGCACGCCAAATTCGAGCGATGGGTACTGGCTCTCTCCGCCGATACGCCCCGCGATGAACTGGTCGACGGAGATCCGGTCAGCCCAACCAGCGGGGCCACCTGAGCCGGTAAAGCTGCCCGCCAGGAGCGAGCCGCCCGTGAGCATCGCGCCGGGCCCCTTCATGTGCGGGCCGCCTGGCTTGTTGGCGCTCGCAACCCCCAGCTCGTCCTCCACCGTGGAGTTCATGTGCACGCCCTTGAGCACTAGAAGCTTTTGCTTGTGCGCCTCGAGCGGCGCCAGGATCGGGCCGAGAGCGAGCGGCGCGTCGGCGTCGGCCCCGGGTTGGAAGAACGCCGAGGCCACCGTGCCGTTGGCAGAGAAGATGCCAATAAAGCGCTTGGCGGCGGCCTTGTTCGCGTCCTGCCCGAACACGGTGGCGCTCTTCCAAATTGGGCTGGTCAGCGCGACCGTGAGCGCACCCAGCCCACCTAGCAACTTTCGCCGGCTCAGCTCGGTACGCAGATCGATCGGTCTTCGTCGGTTCACGGCAGCACCTCGATCGGGCGACGGTAAAGAAACGCGTCCGTCTCCACGACGGCGCGCGGCAACGCGTTCAGATCTTGGCCTGAAGCTTGGAACACGCTGAGCAAGCTCTGCATGGAGCAAGCGTCCATGTCCTGCTCGAAACGGGCGACCGCGTAGCGAAACCACTGCCGCGCCAGGCAATCTTCGACCTCCGAGCTCTTAGCCAGCTTGGCGCCAAGCTCTGCGACTCCAACAAATGCGCCATCGATATCGCGCGTCTGCACGAGCAGGCCGCTGGCATCGACGGACTTCCCGCCGTCGGTCTCGCGGTAGCGCCCCAGCGCGTCGAAATTTTCGAAGCCGAGCCCGATCGGGTCGAGCAGTTGGTGGCAGCCGCTACAGGCCGGGTTCACCTCGTGCTGCGCCAGCCGGTCGCGCGTCGAGCTCGTGGGGTCAACCTCAGGGGGCTTGGGGACATTGGCGGGCGGCGCCGGCAGCTGCTGACACAAGAGCGCCTCGCGCACGAACCTGCCGCGGTAGATCGGCGAGCTCTCGGCGGGCTTCGCCTGAAGCGCCAGCCAGCCGGGCAAGGTCAGCATGCCCGAGGCCGTTCCGTCCGCGCGCTCGAGCGACTCAAAGGCTGCCCCGCCGCTCACACCATAGTACCCGGCAAGGTCTTGGTTGTAGAAGATTGTCTGGGACGTGAAGAGCGCGCTCAGCTTGCCGCCTTGAGCGCGCAACACATGCTCGAAGAAGGCCTGCGCCTGGCCGGTGAGCGAGGCGGCAAAACTCTCCGACTGCCACTCAGGAAACAGACTGGCATCCTTGACGACTTGCCCGAGCCCTTGGAGTTGGGTCAGGCTCAGGAGGAAGCGATTGACGAGCTTGGCCCCGCGCGGCTCGGCCAGCATCCAGGCAAGCTGAGCCGAAACGCCCGCCTTGCTGTTCAGGGCCCCGGTCGCGATGGCTTCGTTCAGCTGGGCGTCGGGCAGTGAGTCCCACACCGTATACGAGAGGCGCGCAGCCAGCTCATGCGGCGATAGCTTCACGGCGCGATCGCTCACCTGCTCACCGGTACCGATCTCGACGCGGTACAGAAAGCGGGGGGACTGCAGCATGCCTCGGAGCAGCAGCTCCACGCCGTGCGCGTAGCTAGTCGCCTGGCCAGTGCTGAAGAGCTGCACGTGGCGTTCAACGTCCTCAGCCTCGACGAGCGGCGCTCGATACGCCAGGGCACCGAAGCGCTCCACCAGCGTGCGGGCGCAGTCCACCGGTACCGCGGAGGTCGCGCACGGCGCGATCTTGGCGAGCGCATCGGGACTGCCCACGATGGCCGCGGCGATCAGATTGGCCGCCGCCTGGAAATGCTCGAGCTCAACCTGCGTGACGTCTGGCTGAAGCAAGCCAAAGGCCGAGGCGTCGTTGGCGGGCCCAAGCGCGGCCTCCAGCCCTGGCACTTCGCCAGCCAGATCGCGGACCGTGTTGAGGTATTGCGCGCGCGACAGGAGCCGCAGCGGCGAGGGGCCAGGATCGATCCGGTTGGGGTCGCACTTCAGCGAGCCAATGTCGGTTCCGGTCCCACCTGGTGTACCCGGATCCCCGTGAGTGGCGGGGTCGCCCGCACGCTTCGCGGACGGCGCGCCTTCCGTCCCGAGCAGGTTACCGGTGCAGCCAGCCAGCCCAGCCAGGAGCGAAGCCAGTGCCAAGCTCGCGTGTTTTCTCGGTCCATGCAGCGATTGCCGGGGCATTTTAAACTCGACTTCGCGACCAGCGACACCAAGTGGGTGGAGCGCCAGCCGGCCCACGATCAATTTTTCTCGGCAGGCTCGACGACTCCAGTGAGACGCGAGACTTACAGTGACCTGCCGAGTCGCGGGCCACCGCTCAAGGGGCAGCGATCCGGCAACACACCTCGCAGTCGTAGGCCTCGAGCAGCGGCTTGCCTTGGCAGGTGGTCGCTCCACACGCGGTGCCGTTCAGCCTGCCGCAGCTCGGCAGACACTGGCCGGCAATCTCGATCGAATGGGGCGGAGCGCACGGGGTTTCATTGCCCGGCGGTTCATCCCCCTCGGCCGTGAAGTACAGGCGATCGACGAGCGCCCCTTCGACGGCGTTGGCGAGCAAGAGCTCGTGCGGACCCGCACTCAGCGCGAATGAAACGGGTTCCTTGTACTGCTTGTCATCGTGAAGATCGTCCCAAAACCAGATCTCCCCAACGCTCATGCGCCACAGGTACCAGGCGCCACCGTCGACCTGAAACCAGAAGCGGTTGTTCACGGCGTTGGGCGTGTAGATGCGGCCCCAGACGACGTAGTCGCCAGCGCTGGGCACGCGGAATGCGTAGCGAGCGCGGGCCAGGCCGGGCTCGGTGTCGGCGCGGACGCCCGCTGGCGGAGCAATAAATTTTCCGCTCGAAGCCCGCGGATCGCTAGCGATCGTGAAGCCTGAAGTCAGCTCGCCTGACTCCGCTTCGAGATACAGATCGCGCTCGACGAGCGGGGCCCACTCGCCCACCGAGGTGACTTCCGGCTGACAGCTCAGCAGTGCGGCGCACGTGAGCGCGGCTCCGCACCTGACGGCCCCCAACAAGGTCACGGTTCGAGAAACCGGCTCAGCTTCGAGCTGTGGGGGCTCTTCGGGTAGGCTTTGACGAACGCCTTGGCGCGCCGGCTGGCCCCCGCAGCGTTGCCGCGCGCCGAAAGGACCTCGATGGCCAACACCTCGCGCTCTTGAGTCAACACGCCCTTCGGAAACTGCAGCGCCAGGCGCTCAACGCTGGCCTGCGCCGCGGCCGCGTCCCCGGCCCGAAGCTGCGCCCGAGCCTCCGTGAGCAGCGCGCTCTCGGCCTTCAGCGCATCAAGTGGCGGAGACGCCTTGGCGCGCTGGTTCAAGCCACCCACGGCCGGCAGAGCATCGGTGACCGGCAGCGCGCTAGCGGGTGGCGCAACGACCGCGCTCGGCAGCGCCAGCGGCGCAGGAAGCGACGCCTTCGCCGTCGAACGAGCCGCGACGGCCACGACGGGAGCCTGAGCCGACGAAGCCAAGAGCCAATAGCTACCTCCCACCGCAACGCCGCCGGCCGCGACCAGCGCCAGCACCTTGCTTGCCAGGGCCGCCGGCACGAGCGCGCCGAGCCCCGCCTTGGTGGCGGCCGCAGCACCTGACGTTGACGCGGTGCCCACGAGAGCCACCACCGCGAGCGAGCCCGCCATAGCCTGCCAGGCGCGCTCCTTGGCGCCTTCCGGCGGGCCAACACGGTGGACACTGCTAAGCAGGTCACGCTCGAGCGCGTCCGCACCGCTATGGGGGCTGAGCAGCCTTTCGGGATCGCCGGTCATACCGCCTCCTTACGATTCACGGCTTGCGCTGCGGCCAGCCGCTTGACCTCGCGCGAAAAGGCCTCGCGCGCCAGGCGCAGGCGCGACCTGACGGTCCCCAGCGAAATCCCCAGCAAGGCTGCGATGTCTTGACCCGACATTTCCTCCAACTCGAAGAGCACGAACACCACCCGCTGGGGGTCCGGCAACTTGTTCAGCACGACCTCGGCCGCACGCGCGCGTTGCCGCGACTCCATGCCGCCGGCCGGGTCCGAAGTCGCCGCAGAATGGAGATCCATTTCAGCCGCGTCCGTGGCGACTTCCCGGCGGAACAGCGCCGAACGACGGTAGTCACTGGCCACGCGCTGACAGATGGCGAAGAGCCAAGTCGTGACGAGTGAACGGCCCTCGAACTCCGGCAGCTTGAGGTGCGCGGTCAGAAATACCTTCTGCGCTAGATCCAGCACGTCTGCCTCGCGCGCTCCCAAGCGTCTGAGCGAGCACCACACGAACTGGAAATGAGCGTCATAAATCGCTCGAAATGCTGGATCCGGAGGGTTCATGCGGGGAGCGCTTGGCTGACCCGCCGGCGCCCGCAGGCACAACGGCAGAAGCCGCGGGCGTAAGCTCGTACTGCAACGGTACCACTGCCTCAGATAGTGGGGAACCACCGACCCAGCGATCACAAAGAAGTGCGCCGAGGTCGGGGCGCCGCTACCCTGGCTCGATCTCGATGCGCCAGCTTCGCGCCGCCGTCACTTCCTCTGCCGCGCTGGGCGTGGTGTGGGCATTCAGCGCACCCGCGGCCGCAGCCGCAAAAACGCCGACGTATCTGGCGGTGACACGCGGCTCCGGCAGCGAGGCGTGCCCAGATACGGAGCAGCTCGCTCGCCACGTCGAACGCCTGCGCGGCCGCCCGGAGCAGGCGCCGACGGGCGCCTACGACGTCCGTTTCAGCCTCGACCAAGCCGGGCTTCAAGCGACGATTCGCAGCGATACCGGCGACGCCCGCGTGCTCCGCGACCGCGGACCCAGCTGCTCGGCGCTCGAGCAGGCAACAGCCGTCACGCTCGCGCTCTTGCTGGACTCTGATGGCCAGCGCGAGTCCGAGGCGCGCGCCGCTGGCACGCTCCAGCCTGAGCCGCAACCCCGCGAGGTGAGCGCCACAGCCGAACGACCCGCTCGCTCCGCCGTTAGCGTCACCCTCTCACTCGGCGGCGCGGCCCTAGTCGGTGTCGTCAGACCGCTGGCTCCTGCGCTCTCGGGAGAGCTTGGCCTCAGCATCGGCCGCCTTCGCACCAGCCTTGGCGTGCTCGCCTTGCTGCCGCAAACCCTGACCCACGGTCCCGGTACGCTGCACGAATCGCTGCTGAGCGGCGTGGGCCGCACTTGCTTGGCCGCGACGCGAGGCGCAGCGTTGCGGCTCGACGTCTGCTCGGGCCTCTACGTGGGGCGCCTGCAGGTGGAGGCGCACGGCTACACCCGCAACGAACGCGTCGCCAAAACTTGGCTGGCGGTACCGCTGGAGCTGGCGCTCAGCAGCTCAACGGCGCCGCTCGGCTTCGAGCTCGGCGCGGCCGCGCTGCTGCCGCTCCGCAGGAGCGATTTTGCCATCGACGGCGTGGGCGTCGCCTACCGTTCGCTGCCGATCGGTGCGGTGCTGTCCCTGCGCGGCGTCGGCGTCTGGGTCTTGTAGCCGGGCACGCCGGCGCCAAACTTGGCCCGGCGGGCGAGTTGGCCCGAAAACGAGGCCCGCGCCATGAAGGACGACCTGACCGAGAGCGCCCTGCCTTGTCTTTCGGACGCAGGCCTGGCGCGGCCTCCACGCAGGGCGCGCGGAGGTTGGGCTGACCCCAAGGCGTTGCCGGTCGGACCCGGCGGACACCCGCTGTGCCGGAAGTGCGGCAGCGAACTCACGAAGGGCAGCGGGCGGCGCACCTTCTGCTCGGAGGCTTGCGTCGTCGAGTGGAAGATCCGCACGCAACCGGAGTTCGCCGCCGAGCGCGTTCATGAGCGCGACCAAGGCGTGTGCGTCACTTGCCATCGCGACTGCGACAGCCTGTTTCGAAAGCTCCGCGCCACGGCGCGCGCTCGGCGCAAGCAGCGCATGCTGGAGCTGGGTCTTCCGGAACACCTACTGCGCCGGCGCCGCTACTGGGAGGTCGACCACATCACGCCCGTCGTGGAGGGCGGCGGCTCCTGTGGGCTCGAGAACTTGCGCACGCTGTGCTGGGAGTGTCATCGCCAGGTGACGCGCGCGCTGGCAGCGCGCCGCGCCAGAACCGCAAGCTCGCCTCACTGAGCGCAAATCGTAAACTCGTACAGGGAGTAGCCGTAGGCAGGCGTGCCGGTCGCCACGCCCATCATCCGGATGTAACGCCCCGTACCGACAAGCTCAATCACGTCCGCTTGGCCGTTGCCATTTCGCACCTCTTTAGCGGTCGTCCAGTTGGCGTTGTCGTCGGAGAACTGAAGGTCGTAGTCCTTGCCATAGGCAACCTCCCAGATCAGGAATACCTGGCTTACCGTCTTGGTCGACCCCAGATCGGCCGAGACCCAATTGTCCGCGGCACCGTTGCTGGACCAGCGCGACACGGAGTACTCGTCGAAGGCGTACTCGGGTGGGTGCCAACGACTCTGCTCCCAAGGCGCGCTGGCATAGGCCGTGGGCCGCACCTTCGCCCCGCTCTTGCACTTGATCCGCTCGGCCAGCAGATCGAGCGGCGGCGGCGGGCCCCCCTCCGGATAGCCGCCCACGCTGTTGTTCTTGTTGGCGCTGTACCAAGGGTTGTCGAGTTCCGGTGGCCACGTCATCGGACCGTTCACGCCGCTCGGCCAAACCTGCTCGTCCGTTAACGCAATCCCCGTGGGTTGGCCCCCTGCGCCCGAGCCCGCGCTGCCTGCGCTCGGCGACGCGCCGCCACCACCGTCGCCAGCGCTTCCGCTCACAGCCCCAGCGCTCCCGGGAGCGCCGGCTTGGCCGCCCGTCATTCCAGCCGGCAAGCTGGCTTGCCCGCTCGAGCCCGAAGGCCCGCCCTGCGCCGGACCATCGCCGGCGGCTCCGGACCCCGCCCCTGGCCCGCTCGAGCCCGTCGCGGCCTCCGGCAGGCAACCGACCAAGCCGAGCAGCGCCGCTGCCACAACGTACCAACCCCTGGTTGTCTTCGCGAACGTTTGATTGACCATCACGGATACTGCGCCAGGGCTGCAGCCACTCAGAACCTTCAACGCGCCGGCGCATTTCCAGACAGCAGACTACTTTTGGGGAGCCCGGGCGCTACAGTCGAGGCATGAGCGCACTGCTGCTGTTTCGGAGGGTCGCTTTCCTCGAAGGGATCTCGTTTGTGGTCCTGCTGTTTGTCGCCATGCCGTTGAAGTACTTGGCCGACCAACCGCTGGCGGTTCGGATCGTGGGCAGCGCGCATGGGCTGTTGTTTGTGTTGTTCGTGGGAGCCTTGTTTCGCGCGGGCATTGAGCGCTCTTGGTCCCCAAGCCGCTGGCTCTTGGCCTTCATGAGTTCGCTCGTGCCCTTCGGGACGTTCATGTTCGATGGCTCGCTGAAACGGGAGCTCGCGGACGGAGCGCGCTCGGGATCCGCAAGCTAGGCGCCGCCAGGCATCCGTGGCCGAGTTGTAGAGGTCGCCGTGGTCGAGGTGGCGCCCATGCCGCCCATAATATTCGCCCATCCGCGTGGCCTACCGATCGGCAATCTGACGTCCCATTTGGGCCAATGCGATGCTGACTCCGGTGGCGCAGCGGTGGCTCGACGGACGGGGGGTCCAGGGCGCTCGCCCGGGACACTGCTACGGTTGCGCCTGCTCCGACATCTTGTTGCGCACTCGCACGGTTGGTTTTCACCCCTCCGTCGTTCGCCCCCCGCTTCAACGGCCTAGCAGGGCGGACAGCGGGTGCGGCAGCGCCGCACTCAACGCCGCCTTCGCGTGCTCGACGTTTGAAAAAGTCTTGCGGAATAGCGCGTCGTGGGGGTTCTTGGGCTCGTTCGAGCGACGCTGTGCGATCATGCCCAGACTGCTCGGGCACGGCGCGCACGGGTTGCGGATTTTCTGGCGGGTCGGGAGGGCGCCGCAACTGGCGGTCGCGTTCGGCCGACACGCGGGAGTGACCGCGCCGAGGGAGCTCTTGCCAGGAAGGACCTATCTGGTCACACGGCGCTGCACCCAGCGGCAGTACCTGCTCAATCCGTCGCGGCGCACCAATCAGCTCATCCGCTACTGCCTCGCGGTCGCGGCGTCGAAAACCGGAGTGCTGCTCCACGCCGTCTGCTTCTTGTCCAACCACTGGCACGGCGTCGTGACCGACCCGGCGGCGCGCCTGCCGGAGTTCCTGGAGCACTTCCATCGCCTGCTCGCCAAGTCGCAAAATGCCTCCCTCGGGCGCTGGGAGAACCTTTGGTCCTCGGACAAGCCTAGCGTCGTCTTGCTCGTATCCGACAGCGACGTGCTCGAGAAGATGGCCTACACGATCGCCAACCCGACCGCTGCGGGGCTGGTGCGCACGCCGCGCGAATGGCCAGGCGTCATCACCACTCGTTTGGGCGAACAGTGCACGGTCGAAATGCCCGACGTGTTCTTCGACCCCGAAGGGTCGCTACCAGAAACCGTGAGGCTCGAGCTCACTCGCCCGCCCATTTACCCTCAGCTCGACACCAGAGAGCTGGCCGAGCACCTGGCCAAGGCCATCGAGCGTCACGTGCGGGCGGCGCGCCAAGCGCTGGCTCGTCAGGGCCGGAGGTTTCTGGGCGCGAAGGCCGTCCTGCGACAGGATTTCAACGCCGCCCCCAAGACCCATGAACCTCGGCGCAATCCCAGCCCGCGCATCGCCGCCGCTCACACTCCCGAACGCGTGCAGGCCATCCGCAACCTGACGGCCTTTCTGCGCCAATACCGCGCCGCCTGGCACGCTTGGCGCGCCGGCAAGCGTGAGCAAATTTTTCCTGCCGGCACCTACGCGTTGCGCGTCCACGCCCGCGTCGCCTGCGCGCCGGCGTGCCCGATGTAGCGAGGCACGCGGCTCGGGAGGGCCGTGGGGGGGCCGGCGCCACGGTGCCGGCGCCGGGCGGGGCTACGTCTTCGCTGCGTGCGGCTGACTAGCAACAGTGCTTGAACAGTACTTGGCGCGCTTCCACTGCGCTGCGGGCGGCCGGAATGGGCTTGGCTGGGCACGCTTTGGGCGCCAGCCAGTCCTCGCCATGACCCTTCGCGGTTCACTTCGCGAGGCATCCCGGGTCGGGTCTGGTGGCTAGGCATCCCGGGTCGGGTCTGGTGCCCGAGGCATCCCGGGTCGGGTCGCGGTGGTCGCTCACGGTCCGGTCAAGGCCGATAACGCTCGCCCGCCGCCGTGAGCGTGCTGCCCGTCGCGGTGCGGCCACCCCAGACCACGAACTCCGTGCCGGTCCACACGCCCACTCCCCAGAGGTGGGAGGCGCCGGAGGGCCAGGCGCTGACCAGGGTCCAGGCATCCGTGGCCGAGTTGTAGAGGCCGCCGGTCGTGAAGAACGTGGTCGAGTTGGAGCCCATCCCCCCCCACATCCGCGTGACACCTGGCTTGGTGCGAGCGCTCCAACCCGTTTGGCGGTGCGCCGCCCCGCGACTCGTGGGCTGACCTGACGTAGTTATGGTGTCCCACTGGTTTCCCACCGGATCGAAGATCCCGCCGTCATTCTTCAGGTTCGGTTCAGCGCCGCTCCACCCGACCAGGAACGAGCCGTCCCAAGTCCCGAAGGCTCCGTAACGGTCCGACGGGCCATCACTGCGCCGCGCCCAGCTATTCGCCGCGAGATCAAACCTGTGGACCTCCTTGCTCTTGCCGGTGCCGCCCGGTTGCCCGCCGTACACGAGCAGCAGATTGCCCGTCCAGCCCACCGTGGGGTGGTTGAAGCCCGAGGGCAGATTGTTCGTGTTCGTCGAGGACCACACATCGTTCACGGGGTCGTACAGCCGGGTCGTCGAAGAAGGCGTGCCAAACCGGTCCGCGCCACCATAGAAAAGCACGCGCGAGCCCGTCCAGAAGCCATACACGCCGCGCCGCCCAAACGGAGCGCCGGCGGTGCTCATGGTTTGCCAGGTACCGCTCACGGGATCATAGCGGCCTCCGTTCGCGTAGTCGGCCGAGCCAGCGGCATTGCCGCCACCCCAAACCACGACGACCGAGCCGGTCCAGACGGCCGTCGCCAGCACTCTGGCTGAGGGCGGGGCCCCGTTGAGGGGCACGGCAGCCCACGTGTCCAAGACTGGATCGTAGACGGCACCGTCCGCCAGGTCAGTCCCCGCCGCGTTGGAGCCGCCCCAAATAAACACCTTGGAGCCCATGGCCGCGTAGGCGGACTTCTCACGCGCGACGAAGCCGCCCAGAGGATCCCCGGTAGGCACCCACTTGGGCGTGCAGGCCGAGGCGGCGCAGGTTCGGCCCACCCCGCAATAGTTCCCGCAGGATCCGCAGTTGGCCGCGTCCGTGACCGGGTTGATACACTTCTGGTTGCAGGCAACCTGAGGAGCCGTACAGACCAAGTTCACACACTGATTGCCGCTGCAGACCTTGCCGCCCAAGCAGTCAGAGTCGCCGCAACACGCGAAGCAGCCGGTCCCGGCACAACAGCTGCCGCCACCCGCGCACGCAGCGCCCGCCGAACAGACGCCGGCGTCGCAAATGTCGGCGGTGCACGAATCGCCGTCGCTACATTGCCCGCTGTTGCAGCACTGCTCGCAGGAAGTACCGCAATCGTTGGGGGTATTGGGCGCGCACTGGCACGTCCCGCCATCGCACAGCGCGCCATCCTTGCACACGTTCGGACAGCTGCCGCAGTGATCCACGTCGATCTGGGTGTTCACCTCGCAGTCGGTCGGGTCGGCGTCGCAGTTGCCGTAGCCCGCCACGCACACCGGCTTGCCGGCGACGCAGGTTTGATTGACCCCGACCGGCTTGTCGCAGCCGCCGCAGTTCTCCAAATCCGTCTGGGTATCGACGCAGGACGCTCCGCAGGTCGTCAGGGCTCCGCAGCCGGTGATGCACGCCACTCCGTCGCATGCCGGCGTTGGCACCTGGCAAAGCGTTGTGCACGCGCCGCAGTGGGTCGGATCCGTCGTGGCAGTTTCGCAGCCCGCGACCGCGGCGTCGCATTCCAAGTATCCGACCGCGCACCCGCACTGTCCCGGCCCTACGCACGAGCCGTGGAGCCCGCAGTCGAGAGAGCAGGAGCCACAGGTGGCATCTGCCGTGAGCGGAGCCTCGCAGCCGTCGTCGGCTAGCTGGTTACAGTCGTCGAAGCCGGCTTCACACTCGCAGGCTCCCGTCACGCAGCCTTGATGTGCGCCGCACGCCTGGCCGCAGCCGCCGCAGTTCGCCGCGTCCGACGACGTGTCCTTCTCGCAGCCGTTCTCCTTGACGCCGTCGCAGTCGGCGGTGCCGGCGGGACAGACGCAATTGCCGGCCGCGCACTCCAGCTGAAATCCGCAAATAACTCCGCAGTTTCCGCAGTTTCCAGGATCCTTGGCCGGATCCACCTCACAGCCGTCGACGACGTTGTGATTGCAGTCGATGAAGCCTTGCGCGCAGGTGTTGGTGCACGAGGAGTTGTCGCAAGTGGTGCCCGGGCAGCCTAGCCCGCAGAGGCGGCAGTTCTTCGAGTCGAAGCGAAGATCGACGCACTCGTCCGCGCAGCACGTCTCGCTCGGCAAGCAGCTCGAACAAGGCGCTGCGGCGCCGCCACTGCCGCCTTCGCCCGAGTCGGCGCCGCCGCCGGCGACGGGAGCATCCCCGCCCTGACCGGAGCCGCTCGAACCGCCCAGGCTGGATTCACCGGCCACGGCACCAACGCCAACAGTTGCGCCGGCGCCCGGCAGGCCCGCTCCGCTACCGCCGACGCTATTGGCGCCCATCGACGAGTCGTTCGGGACCGCGCTGAAGTTGTCGTCGAGAGCGGCAGGGCAGCCCACCGCGCCCAGAGCCGTGCACACGAGCAAGAACGCATGCCGCGACCAGCGCCAGCCGTTCAAAACGCCCCCGCGACGCCAGCAGCACGAGGGCTGAGCCAAACCTTAACCGAGGCCGCCTCGGGGCCCGCTTTGGCCGAGGAGGGCGCCGTCAAGAACAGGGTCACGCCCGCCGCAAGTCCAATGCCGCCGACGACGTAGCCAATCGTCGACACAGTGCGCAGGGAGCGGAACGACTGCACCGCGTCCCAGCCCGCACTCCCCGTCACGCAAACCTGACGCGGGCACTCGCGCTCGGCTTCCGAGAAGCGCGAGGTCGCCATCAGGCCGGCGACGACGCCGGTCGCAACGCCCGCGACCCCGATACCGCCGACAATGAGACCGGTGGGCCTCTGCCATGCGCTCGCGGCAGGCTTGCTGACGACGCCGTCTTTGTCCTGAGATTTTGGGACCGTCGTGGCTTGGGACGGGGCCGGGGCACGCTCGAGGTGCCGGCCAGCACCGGCAAGCGTGC
>JANNWK010000184.1:0-1507 GCA_031408355.1 Myxococcales bacterium | reverse complement strand
AAGACGAGCGCATCGAGAAAAGTCGAGACGTCCTCGGTTGGTCGGCTCGAATGCGCGCGCAATAGGTCGACGACCGCCACGGGCGAGGGACCGCCATCGTTTTGATACTTGAGCGCTGGCATGAGCCCGAGCGCCTGACAGATATCTTCCTGGTGAAGACGCAGGATGGTCGGCGCTCGCGTCGAGTCGCGAGCGCGTGGCTGGCGAAGCCGGTCGAAACGTTCGATAACTATGGCGCGCTCGGCGCCGAAGGTTTCAATGTGCGAGCGGGCTGCCGGCAGACCAACGGCTCTGGCGAGCGCCAGGCACAGATGCTCGTTTTCCAAATGCCCGTCGAGGTGCTTCAGCGGTGGTTTGAGGATGTGTGTCGTCGGGGTTCGGCCGGCTGGAACTCCCCAGCGCTTACCGTCGAACAACAGGGCAGTCTTCGGCTGCGCTCCAGCCAGGCTGAATTGCCCGGTGTCGCGTGGAAGTCGAACGGCGGCCGGATCCTGAGCTAGCAGCCGCAGGCGGCCTGCGACGTCGTTTTTGGTCAGCCACTCGACGCTGCCGGGACCCGCGCCCATGACCGCTTTCAGGCGTTCTGGTCGAACGAGCTGCAGAGCGCCGGCGCAATCTTCTCCCAACTGTGCCAAGAGCGCGAAGGCGCTGCCCGCAGACACTTGGTGCTGCTTGGCCAAGCGCTCCAATGTTTGCTCGTTGTCCGGCAACAGTCCCCAGAGGAAGGCATTCACGGCAGCGTGAGGGTGCACGGTTTGCGCGACCGGCATCGAGAGCGATAGTGGAAACGTGTCCGCGTTCGCGCGCCATTCGGGCGAGTAGCTGAAGAGCAACCGCCCCCGATGCTGCTCGATGACGCCTACGAGTGTTCCATTGAGCAAAGCGTGAAGCTCGCGGATCATCGCCGCCGAGCTTTCCGGCGGCCAGGCTTCCTGGGCGGGGCGGCCTTCGAGGACGCGAGGCTTGGCCTGGCTTTGGGTTGGCCGGCAGTGCTCGCAGGGTCGTATTGGCTCGGCTCCCGCGCCCTTTCGATCACGGCATCGAGATCGATCTCGGGGGAGTGGCTACCGCGCGCAGCGACCACGTCACCAGCCCGTATGTCCAGCGTGAGATCCAGGGCCGCCAAGGCCCGCAGCATCAGCCCGACGGCCGCGCGTGGCTTGCCCTTTTCCACTTCGATTATCCACTGGCGGCTCACGCCAGCGCGCCTTGCGAGCTCGAGCTGGTCGAGCCCGAGACTGCGGCGCTGCTCGCGGAGTAGCAAACCAATATCCTTGGGGGTTCTGGCGCGCATTTTGTTCCAAAGTCAGCGAACGCCGACATTATAGCGAAGTCAGCGAACGCTGACAAATGCGCAAGTCCACGATCGCTGACATTTGCACGAAGTCAGCGAACGCCGACATATCGAAACGCCGCCCCCTGCTGGCTACTTTCTCGGTGCTGTCCTTGGGCGGCCGGGCGCCTGGGGCAGCTCGACCCGATGCCCGTGCGGCTCTATGCTGGCGAA
>JANNWK010000183.1:0-4109 GCA_031408355.1 Myxococcales bacterium | reverse complement strand
CCTCTTCCGCGGACAGGCGATCCACGAGGGCGATCGAAGCGCGTAGTGCGGCGGCAACGTGGTCGCTCTGCATATGGGCGTCGTCAAGGTGACCCGCGTCGTGAAGGAACGAAAGAAACAGGTAGAAGAAGCACTCGCTGTCGGTTTCGCCGCGCACGTTGCGGCGCAAGAACTCTGGCTGCGACTCAAGTAGGCGGGCACGCAGCCGCTCGAAGCCGAGAATCGTGCCTGTTTGGGCGAACAGCCACGCCCGGTAGCGGAACGGGTGTGTGTTCTCGGTGCGCAGCGCGCCGACGCTAGCGCGTCGGACGTGCCCCATCATGACGTCGGTTCGGATGTCCTCGGCTGCCTCGACGAGGTCGATCTCCGCGCGATCGTCGATGGGGCGTCGGCGCAGGAGCACCTCGCCCGACTGGTAAAAACCTAGCCCCCAGCCGAGGGGATCCCCTTCCGCTCGCCGTGTCCGGAGCAGCTGTCGATTCGCCTCAAGGACCCGGCTTCCCAGGTCCGCGCGGTTGCCGATGAAGCCGAACATGCGTGCCATCAGGTTTTTGGGTTCCGGCGCCCGGCCGCCGTGCCGGAGCGTAGCTTAAGCATAACGCCGCGACCTCGCTTCCGCACGCGGCTTTGTTGGGCCTGTCGGGCGCCGGGTCGTTGCGCGAAAGGCATGGAGGATTTGGCCGCTCAGCCTGGGAGCGGCTAAGTTTCGACTCAGCATGGATCGCGACGCCTTTCGGGAAGCGCTGCTTGAACCGATGGAGCGAAAGAGCCACTGGGCCTGGCCAGCGTTCACCGAAGGCAGGGTGAGCCCCCAACTACTGCACGTGCATCTGGAGCAGGAGTACGCGACCTACGTCCGCGACTTCCCCGTTCTCGTCGCTCGTAGCTACGTGCAGTGTCCTATCGCTGGCGTGCGCCGGGAACTGATCGAGAATGTCTACGAGGAAGAGACCGGCGGCCTAGGGGCGGGTAGGCCCCATCCCGAGCTCTTCCTGGAATACCCGAGGGGCCTCGGCATGGATCTCTCGCGTTTCGAAAGCGTCGAGCTTCTGCCCGCCGCTCGCCGCTTCCGTGACTTCCTGGATAGGGCCACGCTGGATCAAGGTTGGGAGATCGCCGCGGCGGTGACGACTCTCTTCCTCGAGGGTACCGCCTACGAACGCGGTGAGCTGACGGACGCGGCGCCAAGGCGTCCGGTGCCGCCGCTCGCCGAGCACCCGCTCGTGAAGCACTACGGCCTGCCGCTCGAGGCGCTGGCTTTGACGCGCGCTCATCGCTCTGTCGAGGGCGGGCACCGGCGCGCCGCTTGGCGGAGCCTCCTCGACCACGTAACCCAACCGGCCCGCCAGGAAGCCGTGATTCAGAGCCTCGTCGAGGCCCTCCGGGACTGGCTCAGTTACCGTGACGATGTAGCGGCTGCGTGCGGAATTGTGCGGCGATGAGAGCGCAGGTAAGCTGCGCCCCTTCATGCTGAAGCCGTTGTTCGGAAATGCCATTCGCTGTTCGCGTCGTGTGTTGTGTCCGCTAGCCTGGTGTATCGGAGTCGCCGGTGCGCTTGCGGGTCTCTCCGGGTGCGGCGCTGTTTACCCGGAGCTGGCCACGCCAGTGCGAACAGCTCCCACCCATCTCACGCTGGCGCCGTCGTCGCCGGAAGATCTGCTGTTCGTGAAGTTTGAGGGCGCCGTGATCCCGAGCCGGACTCGCGACGGCAGGACCTGGGATGCGGTGGGTGGTTCGCTGCCCGACGCCTTTGCCAAACTGTTCGTGGACGGCATCGAGACCATCTTGACGCCAGTCCACAGCAACACGCTCACGCCGAGTTGGCCCGATCAACGCAAGGCCAACTACCGCATCCGGCTTGGCGCGCTGATCCGCGTCGAACTTTGGGACAGTAATCCGATCAACAACCACCCGATCTGCGTCTCAGAGGTGCGGTCCATCCATGCCCAAGCGGTCTCTGAGGGCTCCATAGAGATCGACTGCAGCAGTGGCGCCGAGCTAGCGCTCACGGTAGATCCCGCGCACAGCCGGCTCGGTATCGGGCTGTTCTACGAACTGCGGCGCGATGAAGTCGCCGTCACCCGCGTCTTGCGCGAGTCACCCGCGTCGCGCGCAGGGCTTGCCCGGGGAGACCAGCTGCTTAAGATCCAGGGCAGGCTTGTGAAGACCATGGCCGACGGAGAAGCGCAGAGCCTCATCAACGCGAATGCGGCCACCGGCGTGATTCTGTGGGTGAGGAAGGCCGACAGGAGCGAGCTTGAAGTGAGGATCAAAGAGGGTCCCATCTACCCGGTGGTCGACGAGGACGTGCCTGTCGATGGCTGAGCCGGACGCCGCGAGCCCCCGCGCAGGATCGCGTGCCGTCTCGGGCGTCAGCTACGCGCTCCCGCGCGATACCCTGGTGGTAAGCGGGCCCGACCGAAAGGCTTGGCTTGATGGGTTGGTTTCTTGTTCGGTGCCGGCCGTGGTGCCCGGCACCGCCGCGTACGGCCTGCTCCTGACCAAGCAGGGCAAGATCGTGACGGATGTCTTTCTAGTCGACGACGCCAGCACGCTCTTTGTCGGCGTGGCGCCGGGCCGCGGAGCACCGCTGAGCGAGCTATTGGACCGATACTTGGTGATGGAGGACGCGGAGCTTGGTGCACCGACGTCACCGTTGGCCTGGCGGTTCGTCTCCGGGCGGGGCGTAGTGGTCCCGGCCGCCGTGGCGCAGGGCAACGTGTCGCTCGCCGAGCTTCACGCCGTCGTCGCGGTTGTTCCCGAGGCGGGGGAGGACGTGGGCGCCCTGAGCGGAGTGGCGTTGGCCGCCCTCTGGGCGCGCCACGGCCTTGGCGTTTTCGGCGTGGACTTCGGTGAACGTGACAACCCGCACGAAGCCTCGCTCGACCGTGTTGCCGTGTCTTGGACGAAGGGCTGCTATCTCGGGCAGGAGGTTGTCTGCATGCAGGACATGCGCGGGAAGGTGAAACGGCGGCTGGTGGCGCTTGAACCGGTCGGACTCGTCGAGCCCGCAGTGCTCCAGGATCTATTGGGGAAGGACGTGCTCGAGGCGGGTGGCAGCGTCGGGTTGGGGCAGGTGTCAAGCGTCCACGCGGACGGGGGCGTGCCGTTGCTTCTCGCGTGCGTCGCCAGTCCGGCTTTGGAGTCGCACGTCGAATTGACCGTCAACGGTGCGAAGGTGCGGCCGATGGCTCGCGCGGATTCTCCCGAAAGCGGACCCAGGTTAGGCTAAGCTTTCCCGAGCAAGCATGGAAAAGTACGATCAGAGTCGCGTAACGGAGAGCGGTTTGCGCGTTGCCGACGACGCCATCAGCCTGATCGGGAAGACACCGCTCGTGCGACTGCCTCGCATCAGCCCGCCGGGCGGCGCTGTCATCTGGGGCAAAGTGGAGTTCATGAATCCTGCCGGTAGCGTCAAGGATCGACCCGCGCTGTCGATGATCCTCGCGGCGGAGAAGAGCGGCGCCCTTAAGCCAGGGGCGGTCATCGTCGAAGCAACCAGCGGCAACACTGGCATCAGTTTGGCGATGATCGCCGCGGTGCGCGGCTATCGCTGCGTGCTCGTGATGCCTGAGGACATGAGCCTCGAGCGCCGCTATATCCTGCGCGCCTACGGCGCCGAGATCGTGCTGACGCTGGCCACCGAAGGCATGGCGGGCGCGGTGAGTCGCGCCAAGCGGGTGCTGGAAGACACCCCGGGTTCGTTTATGCCGAGCCAGTTCACCAATCCGGCGAACCCGGAGAGCCACGAACATGGCACGGCCCTGGAAGTCTTGGAGCAGGTGCAGGGCTCGCTCGCTGCGTTCGTGGCTGGCGTCGGGACCGGGGGCACCATCACGGGCGTTTCGCACGCGCTGCGAAAACAGCTTGGTGGCAGCGTGCGGATCGTCGCCGTCGAGCCCGCCAGCAGCGCGGTGCTCTCGGGCAAGCCACCCGGCATGCACGGCATTCAGGGGCTTGGCGCGGGCTTCGTCCCTGAGGTCCTGGATCGCAGCGCCATCGATCAGGTGATCGAAGTCAGTGACGTCGCGGCCGAGCGCATGTCGCGTCGCCTGGCGCGCGAAGAGGGGCTCCTGGTCGGGCCCTCCGCCGGCGCCAACGTTCACGCG
>JANNWK010000182.1:0-7432 GCA_031408355.1 Myxococcales bacterium | reverse complement strand
CGGACGAGCGTACGATGAGCGCGAGCGCGTCATCGGTGAAGGTGCTGTGCGCGAGCGCGACTTTGTCGAGCTCGGTGTTGCCGGCCGAATTGACATCGCAAGAGATTTCCAAACTGACATCGTAGGAATTCCGGGCAAAGTCCGCACTGTCGTCGCAATCCGCGACCGAAACGGTCGCAACCCTTCGGGGTGAGCCATGTTCTCAAACGGCCAACGCCGTCGCAAGCTTGAGGAGGCTTACGACGGCGTTGGCCGTTTGTCGTTGCACGCGTCGAGGGACAAACGTTCAGGCGTCAGGACGCATCTGGCCGTGTCGCGCGAGCGCGACAGAGCGACGCGGCCCATGCTGTGTCGGTCGTGGCTACTGCGGCAAGTCCGCCTCCTTGCGCCAATGCGGCTGAAGGAGCACGCGGTTGACCTGCTTCAATTCGACGACTTTGGTGCGATCCCGGACAGCCTCGAGCAGGGCGCCGAGGCAGATGTTTTTGAGACGCCGGAGCACGCCCTCGGACGAGCGTACGATGAGCGCGAGCGCGTCATCGGTGAAGGTGCTGTGCGCGAGCGCTACCTTGTCGAGTTCGCCGCGGACGAAGTCGCTGAGGCTATCGGGAGCCATTTTCTGCATCAAAACCGAGTAGGTGACGCGGTTTTTGATGTCCTCGTTGACGGTCAGGGCCAGGCGGCTGAGTAGCTCGGGCTGGGCGACCAGCACCAGGCAGTGATTTTTCGGGAAGTCCTCGAAGAGCAGGCGGATTCGGCGCAGCGCGGTCACGTCCATCAGGTGCGCGTCGTCGATGATGGGCGCCAGCATCTTGCCGGCGCCGTTGAGGCGCCGCGCCTCCTCGATAAGGCGTTTTTCGCAGCGGAAGTCGACGCCGTCGGTTTCGATCTGAAACGCCTCGCACAGGATGCGCAGGGTGCTGTGGTAGGTGTGGAGCGTCCGGTTGACGACCGGCGTCATGATGCGTTTCGGATCGTGCTGGCACAGCGCGTGCTTGATGACGCTCTTGCCCGTACCCGGCTCGCCCACGATGACGCAAAGGCCGCCCTGTTGGCAGTGCACCCGCAGGGTGTCGAGCACGTCCTGTTGGTGCGCCAGAAGCGTCAAATGCCCCGTAGAAAACGGGTCCTTCGTGAGACCGAAGTGAGCCCGGATCATGGTTGCCCCTCGCCCTGCGGAGGGGTGTTCTTCTTCGAAGGTTTTCGGTCATTGCCAATGAAGTCGACGGGGCGCGCTTCGCCCATTCGCTCACCCTTGAAACACACGATCGCGCGATCGAAATTCAAGCGGTCAATGCGAATTTGCACTTTACGATTCCTGAGGTCGCGCGGGGCTTCGAAGCGGGTATTTTTTAGGGAGAAGGTGTTGTCAGCCAGCACCGTGCGGTCCTGCTCGACGAAGAACAGCTCGTCGTTGACGTCGCCCGGCGGCAAGAAGCGGATACGGGACAGGTCGAGGCCGAAGCGGTCGATGGGACGCATGCCAAGCGAGCTGTGCTCGTGCTGGTGGTACTCGTCTTCGACCCAGGCGGTGAAGGCGCGGTTGAGGGCCTCGACGCTCGATAGGTCGAGCTGCCTGGTCAGGAAGCTCATCCTGACCGTGCGAAAGAAACGCTCAATCTTGCCCTTCGCGGCCCCGTCGCGGACGGGCGTATGGCACAGGATGCAGCCGATGCGCTGGCAAACCTGGGAGATTTCTTGCGACGAGTAGATGCTGCCGTTGTCGACATACAAGGCCTCGACGAGCCCGCGCTTGTAGAGCGCGCTCTTGAAGGCCGTCAGCAGCGTCTCGGTATTTTCGGCAAGAAAGAACTCGCCATGGCAGCAGACGCGGCTGGCATCGTCGATGAAAGCGATGAGCTTGCTTTGCACCTTGCCGGCCCCATGCTGCACGTAGGGGCCAAACATGGTGTCGGCCTGCCACAGCTCGTTGGCGTGAGCCTTGGCGAAGGCCAGCCGACGCTTGTTCTCCACCTCGACGTCGGGCTTGAGCAGCTCGTGTGCCTTGACGGTGCGGCGGAAGGTGTTCGGGGCGACACGCTCGCGCTGCAGCAGGCCTTTCTCGATGCAGGCGCGGTAGATGGCCGTCACGTTGTGCGGGCCGCGGAAGCTGGCGCGGACTTGCTCGATCGCCTCGAGTAGCTCTTCGGGCGCCATCTTGCGGGTTTTGCCCTTGTCCGACCGCGGTTTGGCGAGCACCGTCGTGGTGCCATCCTTCTTGTAGCGGGAGTGCCAGGTCTGGATGGTGCGCCAGGTAAACTGGAAGCGCCGCCCGTCCTCGTCGAGAAAGGCTTGGTCACTGACGTGCCGGATGCGCGCGACGATGGTGACGCCCGGCGCTGACTCGATGGCGCCCAAGACGCGCATCTTCAAATAGCTGCTGACTCGTTGCATTCGACTACTCCTTCGGGGCGCACCTGGCGCCCGCCGAGATGCAATAGGACCGGCGTGCAGCGGAGCTGCATTGCCGTCTCGTGTTGTCGGGCTGTTCGGCGCCAGCACGTCCGACGCGCTACGAGCGCAGTGCGGCCAAGTGCCGCGACATTCGAGCCGGCCGGGCGCGCTTCGTCACACGCGCCTGGTGTCGAAAAGCCCGCGCTGCGTGTGAGCCTGAAACGCCGCGAAGAGATCGGCCTCGCCCTCGGCCACCACGACCGCCACCACTCCGAAGTGAGCGAGCAGCTGCGAGAGCGGCTCGTGTGAGGCGCAGTCCGGCGCGGGAGCCTCGCGACACAACCGAGCCCGCAGCGCGCTCTGCGCCGCTTGAAGGCGCCGCCAGAGCCGATAGCCGCTCGAAAGGGAGAAGGCGCCTCGTGCTTGGCAGAGCCACGCGGCCCGGCGTGTTGCGCCGCCGAGCACGGCCTGCGCGAAGCACAGCAGGCTGAGCGTCCGGACGACGAACCCCGCTAGCACCGTCATCAACGCCACCGAGAACGTCCGGCCGCAGCCCCGGCGTAGCGAGCGATTTGAGCAGAAAATGCGCCGGCCCCGCACCACCCGCTCCGAACCGCGCCCAGCGTAGCCGCGCAGAAAACCGTGACCGATCAGTGCCCCGCAGCGCTGGCAGTGCGGACAGGCCACGAGCTTGATGCCGAACAGCGCGCTGAGCAGAGCGGGCTCGTCTCTCGCGAATCGCGGTGCACTGAACGCCGATGCCAAGGGCCGGCCGCCCTAACGGCACGCGCAGGCCCCGTCAAAGCTCGAGCAGAATCCGCGCCCAAGACCGCTTCCGGGAGGGCCGAATTGTCGCGGTGTTCGAGGCGCCGCTCGCGGACGTCACTTCGGTCGAAGTCAGGCCCAGATTGCGATGGGAGGGCGGCCCCTAACAACTACGCGGGGCCGCTTGGGTTGGCCCACAAAGACGGCCTGAGCGCGGGCAACGCCGCCGTTACGCTGGATATCCCGGCCCCAGCCGAACCGCTGTCACCGGTGGGTAACAGCGGGGTCGACGCCAACACCATCTTCTCCTTCAAGGCCAGCGCCGACAACGCCGGCGCCTTCGTGGTGTGGCTGGAGAACTTCGACTTTTACCAGACCCTCTACATCGTCACGTCGAAGAAGCAATTCAAGATCCCGACGGTTGTCGGCGGCGCCTTCAAGCTAGATCCAGAACAGTTCTTTCGCTGGCGCGTGGAAACGCACGGCGACTTTGCGACCGTCGACCAAATGTCGGGCCCCACTGGGTTCATGGACGCCTTCAGCAACACCTGGCAAACCCCGACCGGCCCGCGCCAGGAAAGCGGCTCGTTCACGCTGTCGGCAGCTTACGGGTTCACGACCTCGCCCTGAGTGCTCTCAGCCAGAGCCCACCAGCAACCAGCGAGCCGCGGCGACGACTGGCAGTTATGCCTCATTGAGCAATAGCGCCCCACCCGTTTGGCCCAGCCGGGGCAGCCGTGACCTCGTGATACATCGCTAGTTCGCGCGTTCTGGCTGGTCAGACTCTTGCAACCGTTGCTGAGAGGAACGACCCATTTCGTCGAAGAGAAACGAGGAACTCATGAGCGAGCTTCACGCCATCCCCCTGCCCTATTTGATGAGTCACCCCATAATAGCTCTCCACACCTACGACAATGTCGCATCAGCCTTGGCTACTGCGCGCGAGCATGCCGTGCATCACTTTCCGGTATGTGCCCATGAGCGCGTGGTCGGGATGGTCTGTACCTGCGATTTTCGCGAGGTTTCTCAAGATACCTTAGTTGCCAATGTGATGCGCCCTGCGGTGACGCTGCCTACTATTGGCTCTAGCGCCGACGCTGCGCAACTCATGAAAAGCGCCTCAGTCGGCTCGATTCTGGTGGTGGACTCGAACGGCGCTCCCTGCGGCATCATCACCCGCGGCGACCTGCTTACCGAAGCCCCCGCCGATCAGATCCTTCAGGACTGTAAGTGCGAGTGTTGCGGCTCCGTGCAGCACCTGCACGCGTTTCACGGCGGCATTCTGTGCGTGTCGTGTCGCGAGCGGGCCACTGAACCTGCAGCGTTCGAAACCGGCGCTGGGGACTAGCGACTAAGGGCCGTCTTGGCGCGATTTCTGAGTATCGCACCTCGTCCCACACCCAACGATCGAAGCCGCACGCTCGCTTGATATGCGCTGGACACACTGTGAACACACGCGGCGCCCAAGCTGAGAGGTCATCATGGCGTCGCCTTCTAGCCCCCACGCTGCTGCGGATCCGGTCTCCGAGCTCGTGGGCTCCATGCCTTCGGCCTACCCGCAGATCTTCGACCGCCGCGACATCGCCGAGCACGCGGTGATCCTCGCGGGGCGCCGTCAATCACGAGTTCACGCCGCAGAGTGGCGACAGCTGCCGGGCGGAACGATGATCGTTTGCCTGCTGGCAGACGACGTGCCTGGCTTGTTGTCTCTGGTCAGCGCGGCATTCGTGTCGCACCACCTGGATGTCACCTACGCGCAGATCTTCTGTCGGACAGCCGCCAACGGCGCCAGGGAAGCGGTAGACTTCTTCTGGCTGAGGCGGGCACGCTCTTCGCGCCTCTCCCGGCAGATTGATCCCTCCGAGATAGCCAGTGTGTCTCGAATGGTCAACGAGCTCATCAGTGAGGAGGGCCAGGCTCGGCTCCTGGCAATGAAGGAGCTCGAGCGCATGGCCCCGGCGCTACCGGTGCAACCTCGGGTCTTCTACGATACCCGAGCCTTGCGACGCGGCGACGTAATCCTGAACGTCGTGACACCTGACCGACCAGGGCTACTCTTGGCGATCACGCTGTGCTTGGTTCAGCAGGGTCTCGAGATCGCGGCTTCGGACGTGCGCACGGACCAAGGCGTGGCCAGTGACCGTTTCACCCTGCGCGACGCGAGGGGCATGCAGGTTTCGCCCGAGCGGCTAGCGGACATACAAAGGCGGGTCATTGCGGCCCTGAAGACGGATGTTGAGCCCGAGCCCGCCTTAGACACCCCCGCCTCTCAATCCGGCACGGAGCTCTAAAAAAGGCCTTGTCCGCCGCGGTAGAGCGCTCGTGGTAGAGGGGCAGACCGATGTCCCTCTTCCACCTCCTGAGCGAGCCGCTGCCGCGCCTGTTGGCGCAGATAGCGCTGATAGTGCTCCTCTCGCGCTCGCTTGGCCTCGTGGCCCGGCGCTTGGGGCAGCCCCTGGTCATCGCCGAAATTACCGCCGGCATCCTGCTCGGGCCATCGCTATTCGGCTGGCTCGCTCCCGAAGCTCACGCGCTCGTCTTCGCTCCGGAGTCCTTGAAGGTTCTGGGTCTGGTCAGTCAGCTCGGGCTCGTGATCTTCATGTTCTTGGTCGGTCTCGAGCTCGACCCCGCGCTGCTTCGGGGCCGTGCCCACACGTCGGTCGCCATTTCGCACAGCAGCATCGTGGTGCCGTTTGGGCTGGGGGCAACGCTAGCGGTGTTTCTTCATCCGCGGCTCTCCGTGCCGGGCGTCGCACTCCTGCCGTTCGCTTTGTTTTTAGGCGTGGCTATGAGCATCACGGCCTTTCCGGTCTTGGCGCGGATCCTGGCCGAGCAGCGGCTGCTACAGACTCGCATGGGCGCTATCGCTATCGCCTGCGCGGCGATCGACGACGTCACTGCCTGGTGCATCCTGGCCGTGGTGGTAGCGGTCACGCGCTCTCAGGGGATGGCCGCCGCGGGGCTAACCATCGGCCTTGCTCTTTCGTACATCGCCTTCATGTTCTTCGTAGCGCGGCCGATTCTGGCGCGTGTGGCCTCCCGCACGCGGCGCGACTTGATCACGCAGAACAAAGTGGCGATCGTCTTTCTGTGCCTGCTCTGCTCTAGCCTCGTCACTGAGCTCATCGGCATTCACGCGCTGTTCGGCGCCTTCCTGTTCGGTGTCATCGTGCCCAAGCAGGGCGACCTAACCCAGGTGCTGGGCGAAAAGCTCGAGGAGCTCGTGCTGGTAGCGCTGCTACCGCTGTTCTTCGCATACAGCGGCGTACGCACGCAGATCGGCCTGCTCGACACGCCTTCGGCCTGGGGCATTTGCGCGCTCATCATCGCCATCGCGTGTCTGGGAAAATTCGGGGCAAGCGCCGTGGCAGCGCGGCTTACGGGCCTCTCCTGGCGTGAATCCAGCGTGCTCGGCATACTGATGAACACCAGAGGCTTGATGGAGCTCATCGTGCTCAACATTGGCTTGGATTTGGGCGTGATAGGCCCAGAGCTCTTCACGATGATGGTCATCATGGCGCTCTTCACCACCTTCATGACCTCCCCCCTCGTGCGCATGCTGTACCCCGCCGCCCGTCGAACGCAGGACTTGCGGGGCTCGGTTGCAAGCTCCCTACCCCCGTAGCCAACCGAGAATCGCAGACACGTTTCGCTCCCCAAAGTGCCCCTAGCCGCCGTCAGCGCTATGTTGGAGGCGTGCCGCAGGTCATCGAAGCCAATCCCGCCGAGCTGGACCACTTGCTAGCGACTTCGGGCGCCAGGCTGCTCGTGCTCTACCTGTGGGGTCCGGATTGTCCCCATTGCGTCATCTTCAAGCGCAGCCTGAATCCGCTTCTGGAGAGCCTGGCCGACCTAGACTTCAGCTTCGTACAGCTCGACGCCTCCGCCTTTCCCGAAGTCTCCCGGCGCTACGCGGTCTGTGGCATCCCGCATTTCCTGTTGTTCAAGAACGGCCGACGCCTGGGAAAAATGAGCGAGTTCCGCGGCGAAGAGTTTTGGGCTGCGGTGGTGCGCGAGCACGTCTAGTTACTCCAGAGCGTTGCTCTTCGCGCTCGCGCGCCTCGGTGACTTGACATCGGTCTGCCCCTTTGCGATTTGATCTCGTAGGCGATTTCCAAACTGTCTAGGCTGGCGGATCGGTTTCGAGCCCCTGGAACGGCAGGGCGAGCTCTTGCCAGAGGGGGCGCATATCTATGCCAGCGAATTGCGGATTGCTCCGGAGGATCCGCTCTTGCTCCCTGAGCCAGCTGATGGCGTCCGGGCGGCCTTTCGC
>JANNWK010000181.1:0-3386 GCA_031408355.1 Myxococcales bacterium | reverse complement strand
TTCGCCAGCATGAAAAGCACGCAGCGCGCGGGTCGGGTGGCCCGGCGCAGTAAAATAGCCCACCCGACCCCAGCAGGAGAAACATCATGATTCGCAAACTAAGAAGGCAGCTCCGTAAATCTCGCGGCTTGACCCTGGTAGAGCTGATGATCGTCGTCGCCATCGTCGGCATTCTGGCCGCCTTGGCCATTTACGGCGTCCGCAAGTACATGGCGAACGCCAAGACGGCAGAGGCGCGCAACAGCCTGGGTCAGATGGGCAAGGACGCCATCACGGCCTACATGAAGGAAGGCATGGCCGCTAGCGTGCTCACCCTGCAGGGCAGCACGAGCGTCGTGAATCGGCTCTGCACCAGCGCCACGTCGGTCCCCGGTGGGCTCGCGACCTTGGACATCGTCAATGCTCCGACCGAGATCCAGGGCAAGAAGTGGCAGTCGAGCCCGATTGACTGGCAGCCCCCGGTCGCCGTCGGCGCCTCCAACAAGGGCGTGGGTTGGGTGTGCCTGAAGTTCGGCATGAACGATCCGCAGTACTACGCGTACCAGTATGTGCAGACGGGCGATCCGGGCACGACCGGCAGCACCTTCATTACTCAGGCCATGGGCGATCTCGATGGCGACACCGTCGGCTCGTACTTCAGCATGGCGGGGGCGATTCAGACGGACAGCGCCGGCAAGCTCGCCGCGACGCTCGCACCGAACCTGGACGAGCGTAACCCTGAAGAATGAGGTCTAGGCCTTCGGCCTGATCTTGGAGAAGGCTCCGGGCTTTGCCTCGGGGCCTTCTGTCTTTTGTGCGTCGCCGAATGAGCCGGTTGCATCCTTCCGGGAGTGAGCCAAAGCTCTAGGCATGAGGCCCCTCACCCCTGTGGAAGCGGCGGTGGCGTTCGCGCTCGGTGGTTCGGTGCTGGCGGTCAGTGTGCCCGCCTTCGTGCGCAACCTGCATGCCGCGCGGATCACAGAGGCGCTCGACGGGCTGCAGCGGCAGGCGGTGCGGGCCGATGCCCTGGCCGAGGTCGCTCCTCAAGAGTCCGCTTACCCGGAGAGCGCGCCGCTCACGCCCGCTCAGGTCCCGCGTGGCGAGCTCGTGACAGACCCGCCCGGAACCTGGGATCATCCGAGTTGGCGCATCTTGGACTTCTCCTTCAGCGTGCCGCACGCCTACAGCTTCGAGTTTTCGAGTCAGAACGGCCCCGCCGTTTCGCGCTTCACGGTGCAGGCGCGCGGCGATCTCGACGGCGACGGCGTGCTCAGCTCGCTCGAGATTTCTGGCGAGCTGAAGCGGGGAGGGCGGTCTACGACTCTGCCCTTGGAGGTTTCTCGTGAGGTCGAGTGACCAAGGCGGCCCCATGAAGCCGGGTCGCTCCTGGCGCTGGGCGGCGGACTGGGCCGCGCTCCTGATGGTCGCCCTGAGCGTGCTGCTGCTCCGTGGCCAACGCGAACGCCTCGGTAGCGACTTCCATAAACTGCGTGTCAAATCCGATACCTACTTGCTGCCTGATCGGGAGCAGACGCTCGTTGCCAGCCTGGGCTATCGGTCGGCGCTGGCGGATTTGATCTTCGGCCATCTGTTGGTCTCGCAAGGCCTGCATTTCCAGGAGAGGCGCCTGTTCGAACACGTGGGCCAGTACCTGGAAACGATCACTCGCCTCGATCCGAAGTTTCGTGACCCTTACCGCTACGCGGACACGCTACTCACGCTGCAACCTGCCACGCCGCCGGTCGAGTTCTACCGGACGGCGCGGCGCCTCCAGGAGCAGGGGCTGCGGGAGCTGCCGTACGATCAGGAGCTGTGGTCGACGGCCGGTCAGTTCCTGACCTACTTGGCGCCGCCGCGGCTCAAGGACGCGGCCGAGAAGGCGGAGTATCGGGCCACCGGCACGCGCTACCTCATGCGGGCCTGCGAGCTGATAGGCTCTAACGATAACATCCCATTTCATTGCCTCACTGCCGCTAGCCTGCTGGAAGAAGATGGGAACCGCGAGGCCGCGCGCAACTTTCTCGAACGCGTGTTGAGCATGAGCGACGACCCCGAGCTGCGCGAACTCGCGATCGGCTATCTGCGGGTGATCGTGGGCGAGCAGGAGGAGAAGCGCGTATTGGCGCGCCAGCAGCGCTTCGCCGAAGCTTGGCGTCAGAGCCACGCGTTCATGCCGCGCGCCGAGGTGAACGCGCTCTTTCCCGCGTTCGACCCGGCTCGCTGTGCTGGAACAGCCGGCGAAGCGCGTCAGGAATGCGCGACAAGCTGGGCGCGCTGGGCCAGCTTTGAGGAAGCTGGCTCGCGCGCTCTAGAGTGAACCCGACTACGGAAACCGTACGATGGCGGCCGCTGTCTTGCCGGCCTCAACCGTGACGGATTTCGCCTTACGACCGTGCTCGGGGTGCACGAAGATCACGGTGTGAGAGCCAGCGCTCACACTGACACCGACCTTCGGCGTCTGACCGATCGGGACCCCGTCGAGGATGACTTTGGAGACGGGAATGGAGTTGATGTTGAGGGTGCCGCCGCCAGCAGCGGGCTTGGCGGCCGGCGGCTTGCTCCGGACTTCGGCCGGCGCTCTGCCGCCGACAGGTTTCTTCCCGCCCACGGGCGCCGCGGTCTCCGTCTCAGGCAAGGCGGTTTCGGTGGCGTCTGGGGTGGCCAGGTCGATCACGAACGTGCGCTCCGCTTGGCCGTCTTCGAACACGATGCTCTGGTTGTAGTCGCTGAAGCCCTTGCGTGTGGCGACGATGCTGTACGGCTTGTCGACCGCGATGTCGACGCGCAGTGGCAAGGAGGGCACGGGACGGCGTTCGTTCCCACTCACGAGGAGCACCTTGGCGCCTGCGGCGTTGGTCCCCGCCTTGATGGTCGCCAGCCCCTTCTTCACCTTGAGCTTGGGCTCAAGCGTCGTCAGTTGGTCGGCTTCGATCGTGACCTTCTTGTCCAGTGACTCGTAGCGATCCCCGCCGTCGATGCGCACGCTGTGCTCGCCGGGCGATAGGTCTTTCAGCTCCTGGGGCAGCGGGCCGTAGTCCTTGCCGTCGACGGACAGTCTGAGGCCGGTGCCCTCCGCCGTGACCTTGAGACCGCTCCCTTCACCGCCGCGAGCCAGCTCGATGGCCTCGGCGCTCTCTTCGCCAGCGTTGATCTTGAGGGCTCTGGGTGCTGTTGTGGTGTGGCCTGCCGCTGCGACTTTGACGAAGTGAACGCCCCGAGCAAGCTCAGTCACTCGGCACGGGGAAGCGTCGCAGCGTTGTGTCCCGTCGACGTACACTTGGATGCCGTCGATAGCCCGGCCGCCAGGGCCAGAAACGGAGACGACCAAGGAGCCCTTCCGCGACATCAGGGCGAAGGCGGCGGCTGCTGCGCCCAGAACCAAAAGGCCTCCGATGGCGGCGTACAAG
>JANNWK010000180.1:0-4006 GCA_031408355.1 Myxococcales bacterium | reverse complement strand
TAGGCGCTCAATCGACGCACGGCGCCGTCGGTGCTTGCCTCAGCCGCGAGGCCCATGGAGATATCGTTGATGACAACGGTGTTGCGCTCGGTGACGTCGATCACGAGCACCACGAGGCCCCGCTCCGAGCCCTTCTTTAAGGAGAACTGGACGTCACGAAAGAATCCGGTACCGAGCAGTCGGTAGCGCGTGAGCTGCACCTCGGCGTCATCGACATCAAAAATGTCACCGGGCTTGAAAGGCACGTAGCGCAGAACGACCCTGCGTTCAGTGCGAGAGTTTCCTCGGATCTGAATCGCCTCCAGCGTGTAGCGAACGGCCATGCCCTGCCTGTGCTGCGCCGTGCGCGGTTGCGCGGGCGAGCAAGCTTCAGGCGGAACGCACGCGAGCTGTGGCGGCGCGGCTGCCGGCGGTTCGGTCGGCGCTGCGGGCGGCGCGCTTTCGCTTTCGGCGGGGGCCTGGGCAGCGGGAGCTTCTGCCTCGGCCGCTGGCGCTAGTGGCGCTAGTGGCGCTAGTGGCAACTGGGCGGCGGCTAGGAGCGGTTGCCCCAGCAGCAGCAGCCACGCCGCGCGCCACGCGGCCCGCAGAGGCTCACGGAGCGCGGCGCAGGCTCGACGGAAACCGCTCATAGATCTCGGTTAGCCTAGCCATCCTAGCCGCCACAGCGGAAGAGAGCAGCTCGCCTCTGACACGAAAGCCCCAGTTTTCGCTGGGGGTGCCAGGGATGTTCATGCGTGCCTCGGCCCCCAAACCGAGCAAATCCTGGATCGGAAAGATGGCGGTGTCCGCCACCGAGCCAAGTGCGCTGCGGATGAGATCCCAGTGAGGCTCGCGGCCGTCGCTGCCCGTGTAGGCGAGTGCGCGCTCTCGCTCCCTGGTCAGGCGCAGCTTCGCCTGCGGATCCTCGGTGCGGCCGGCTGCGTCCAGGAAACCCAGCATCGTGTTGTTGTCGTGCGTGCCCGTGTAGACGACGGAGCGCCGGACGAAGCGGTGGGGTAGGTACGCCTCGGCGCCGTCGGCGAAGGCAAACGCCAGCACGCGCATGCCGGGGAGCCCGAACGCGTCGCGCAGCGCTTCGACCTCAGCCGTCACTACCCCAAGATCTTCTGCAACGAATGGCAGGCTCCCCAGGGAATCGCGCACCCTACTCAATAGGTCATGTCCCGGGACTTCGACGAATCGACCTTCGCGGGCGCTCGGGGAGTGCGCTGGGATCTCCCAGTACCGGTGGAAACCGATGAAGTGGTCCAGTCGCAGCACGTCGAAGCGCTGCAAGTTCCCGCGCAAGCGTTCGATCCACCAGTCGTAGCCGCGCTCGCGGAGACGATTCCAGTCGTAGAGCGGATTGCCCCAACGCTGGCCATCAGCGCTGAAGTAATCGGGGGGCACCCCGGCCACCGCGCGGCGTTCGCCGTGCTCGTCGAGTTGAAAGAGCTCCTGATGCTGCCAGACGTCGGCGCCGTCGTGAGCCACGAACATCGGGATGTCGCCGAGCAGCAGCACACCCAGGTGTCGGGCATGGCCCTGGAGTCGTCGCCACTGGCGATCGAAAATGAGCTGCACGAACTCGTGGTACGCGACCTCTTCCGCCAACGCCGACCTGGCGGCCTGCAGCACCGAAGGCTCGCGGCGCCGTAGGTCGGCGGGCCACTTGAACCATGGCGTGTTGCCGTGGTGTGTTTTTAGCGCCACAAACAGGCAGTAGTCGCCAAGCCAGAAGCGCTCGCGTTCGCGCAATTCTGGAAGGCCGTGGCGCGCCACGCCTTGTTGAAAACGCGCGAAGGCGCTGCGCAGTCGGCGCTCTCGGAATCGCCTGGAGGAGCGGAACAACGCGCGCTCGGCCTCTACCAGTCGCGCGGGAGCCACCAGATCGTTCGGCTCCAGGAGGCCATCCTCGGCCAGGTAACCAAGACTAACCAACTGCGGGCTGCCGGCAAACGAGGAGGGGCTGTCGTAGGGCGAGTCCCCCCCGCCTGGGGGCACCACGGGTAGCATTTGCCACAGACTCTGGCCTGCGCTGGCCAGGAAGCGCAGGAACTCGTGAGCAGGGGGCCCGAGATCCCCACTGCCATGTGGGCCCGGTAGCGAGGTGGGGTGCAGCAGGACGCCGCTGCGACGTCCGTCGAGGGGACTCATGGCACGAGCGCTCAGGGTTCCTCTGCCGGCTCTTCGACGGGCGGCAGCGGCTTGAGCAGCGAGAGCACAATAGCGCCAGTGAGCACGCTGACGATGACTGCGAGCGACGCCCAGGTTGGCATGTGGAAGAACGTGGACGTCACCATTTTGGTGCCAATGAAGAGCAAGATGAGCGCGAGCCCTGTGCCTAGGTAATGGAAACGACCCATCATGCCGGACAGCACGAAAAACAGCGCACGCAGGCCTAAAATGGCCATGATATTCGAGCTGTAGACCACAAACGTGTTGTCCGTGATCGCCAGCACCGCCGGCACTGAATCCACGGCGAAGATGAGGTCGGTGAGCTCGATGACGATCAATACGAGGAACAGCGGCGTCGCGAAGCGCTTTCCGTCCTGCATGATCGAGAAACGGTCGCCGTGGTATTCGCCGGTCGTACGGATGTACCGGCGCGCGAGCTTCAGTGCTGGGTTGCCTTCCGGGTCGGCTTCCTCCTCCTTGCGGACGAGCAGCTTGGCTCCCGTGAAGATCAGGAATCCCCCGAACACGTACATCATCCAGTGGAACTGCTTGAGCAGTGCCGCGCCGGCGCCGATGAACACGCCGCGCATCACGATCGCGCCAACGATGCCCCAGAACAAGACCCGCTGCTGGCGGCTTTCGGTCAGGCCGAAGTAATTGAACAACACCAGAAACACGAACAGGTTGTCGACGGAGAGCGACTCCTCCACGAGGTAGGCCGTCAGGTACAGCAGCGCCGCGTTCGACCCCATGCGGTGCTGAACCCAGCCGGCGAAACCCACGCCCACCGCTACGCACATGAGGCTTCGGACCGAAGCCTCACGAAACGACATGCTGTGCTTGCGCCCGAATAGCGCGAGGTCAAGCAGCATCAGCCCGACGACGGCCGCCGCAAAGACGCCCCAGTCAAGGAGCGTGGCGGCTGGAAATGGCTCGGCGGCCAGATTGCTCATCGCTGGCGCTCCTATCACGCTCGCGCCGGGCGTGCTAGAAGCCAGGGTCCCGTGGCACCGCATATCTCCCTGGTTTCGCGTCAGTTCTCCAGTCGGATCTCAAGCCACACGGGGTTCCGTGTGAGGCGCTGGCTGCTTCCGGCGGTGCTGGCGCTGGCCCTGGGCTGCAGGAAGACCCCTGAACCCACGGCGGGTTCGGCGCCCACTCCACCCTCGCCTGCGGCTTCCAACCGTCCAGCTCCTCCCGTCGCGCAGCCGGCGGCGCCTGTCGGCTCCGCGAAGGAAGAGCCGCTCCACATTACCTGGTTCGACCCGCCCGCGTTTAAGCGCGTGCCGCCCTCCAACCCGATGCGCAAGGCAAGCTACGTGGTGCCGCGCGCTGCGGGGGACACCGACGATGGCGAGCTTACCGTCTTCTATTTTGGTCCGGGCCAAGGTGGCAGTATCGACGCCAACGTCGATCGTTGGGTCAAGCAGTTCAGCGACACGAAGCCCAGCGATGTGAGGCGCGCTGATCGCGAGGCCAACGGCCTGCGCCAGCACACGGTAGAGCTGGATTCCGGGACGTTCTCGTCGGGCATGCCGGGTGGCTCAGCCAAGGCGAAGCCGGGCTACGGGCTTGTCGGCGGCATTGTCGAGTCGCCCTCGGGCGCGTACTTCTTCAAGCTGGTGGGGCCGACGAAGACGGTGAAGAAGGCCAAGGCCGACTTCTACAAGCTGCTCGACAGCATCAAAGTCGCGTAGTCTGAGGGCGGGCTGCAGCCCGGTGGGCGTTGGCGCTACAGGGGCACCAGGCGCGGCTGCATCGTGATCCGGACGAGCGCCACTGCCTGGCGATCGCCATCCATGGAGAAGGGGATGCGGCGGGTCACTCCCGCAATGTTCACGACGATGTC
>JANNWK010000179.1:0-1987 GCA_031408355.1 Myxococcales bacterium | reverse complement strand
ACGTGGAAATGCCGGCCGAGGCCGGTGACGTGGACATCGGCGGCGAGGTCGTGCACCTCGCTGCCGGGCGCTACCATGCCTGTGCAGTCTTGGCGAACGGGAAAATGCGCTGCTGGGGCGACAACAGCAGTGGTCGGGTCGGGTACCCAGCCGCTTGGCAAGTGGGGTATAACGACGTCCCTGCCGATGTCGGTGACGTGGAGCTCGGCGACCTCGTATTGGACGTTACAGCTGGATGGCACGACACCTGCGTGCTGTTGGTCGACGGGAATGTGCGCTGCTGGGGTGCGGGCGGGCCGCGCCTTGGCGGTTCCAGTCTTGATGGCGAATCGCCGGCATCGGCTATGAATGTGAAGTTCGTCAATGGCAACGCCGTCCAGATAGCTGCTGGCACCGACCACACCTGCGCGCTGCTCAGCGATGGCAGCGTGCGGTGTTGGGGGCGGAATGATGACGGGCAGGTCGGCTACCCAGGCTCTTCTTCTAGTGAAGGCCACGAACTCGATAGCGTACAGGTGGGTGGCACCGTCGAGGAGATCGCCACCGGCAACCGCCATACGTGCGCCAGGCTGTCCGGGGGCGCCGTCCGCTGCTGGGGCTCAAACGAGTACGGGCAACTCGGCTACGGCAACATCGCCAACGTCGGCGATGACGAAACGCCCGCGTCGGCCGGCGACGTGGACCTCGGTGGTGTTGCCATCGGCATCACGGCCGGCTGGTCACACACGTGCGCCCTCTTGTCTGACCTCAACGTCCGCTGTTGGGGCTCGGCTGAGTCGGGCCAGCTTGGCTACGGCAACACCGAAACCATCGGCGACGACGAAACGCCCGCGTCGGCCGGCAACGTGCCGTACCGTTGAGTAGGACTCTAACCGAAGCGCACGCTGTAGATCGGCGGCAGGTTGTGGGCGACGCTTGTCCAGCTGTCGCCCGCGTCTTCGCTCAGGTACAGATTTCCGGTCGTGCTGCCGAAGGCCAAACATCCGCCGCTATTTGCGAGGGCATGGCGATAGACGACGTCGTAGGCGTCGCTTTGCGGAAGGCCGTTGCGGAGCTCCTGCCAGGTCTGACCGCCGTTGCGGGTGCGGGCCACGAACAGCTTGCCGTCGATGGCCATGCGTTGCATGTCGGCCTTGCCAGGCACGAGCCACGCGGTCTTGCCGTCGAACTCGTCGACCGCGACCGGGAAGCCAAAGTGGACGCCCTGCTCGGGATGGCTGACCTTCTGCCAGGTCCGCGCCGCGTCAGCGCTGTAGAAAACGCCTGAGTGGTTCTGCTGCCACACGTGCTCGGGCTGCGCCGCGCACTGGCTAACGAAGTGCGGATCATGACCCCATTCGGCCGAGGGATCCGGCAGGTAGTCGTTGAGCATGCCCTGGTTGCGACTGCACCAGGTTTTTCCGCCGTCTTCCGTTTCGAGCACACCGGCCGTCGAGATGCCGACGAGCATGCGTTCCGGGCGCCGCGGGTCGACCACGATGGAATGAATCCCGGCGGCAAACTCGCCTTCGGACGCGGGCGTGCCGAACCAATGGGTGACGCCCGTTCCGCGACCAGCAAACAGATCGCCGCCGCGCGATTCATGATTCCAAAGTCCCAGATTCAGCCCGAAGCTCTCGCCACCATCGTGGCTGGTGAAGAGGCCTCCCGGAATGGTGCCCACGTGGACTTGCCCCGGCGCGCCGAACGCGATCACCCACAGCTTGAGCAGCGTGGCATCGCGCAGAGAAGGCCCCTTCTTCGAGTCCTCTTCGCTGGCGTTGGGATCCGGATCCGGTGGCGCCAGGTAGCGCGCGCCGGCCGGGTACTTGATCTGCGAGGCGTCGGCCCAAGTCGCGCCGTCGTTCGTGGACCGCGAGAGCTTGGCGCCCCAATGGCCGTGGCCCAAGGCGGCCCACAGCGTGCCCGTGTGCGGATCCCGCGCGATGAAATTTACGCCCACCCCGGCGTGGCCTGCGAGCCGCGGCTGCCACGTTCCGCCCTGCTT
>JANNWK010000178.1:0-5009 GCA_031408355.1 Myxococcales bacterium | reverse complement strand
TGCGTTGGGCCCTCCCCACCGGCAGGACGACCCTGCCCACCCTCCTCCCCACTCGCGGCCGGTGGGGTTGCCTTCGGCTTCCGATCCATCAGCCGGATGACCCTGGCCAGGCCGTCCTGCTGCTCCTGTTGGCTGACCGAGCTGTACCTGATCTGCATGGCCTCCGTCGCGTGACCGCAGATCGAGCGCGCCACGACGTCCTTCACCTCAGCCGCGCGGCACAGGTCTTGGAACGAGCGTCGCATCGCCCGAGGCGTGATCCGCTTCTTGAGCCCGATGCCCTTCGCCACGATGGCGAACGGCTTGTCGCCAGCGGAGCACAAACATGAGCGTCATCGAGCTCGAAAATTTGGCGGCTGCCAGCGCAGGGGCGCTTTGGGCACGGGGTGCTCTCGGCGCAGCTCGATATCGCGAGCGCCAAGGCAAGCGGCGGCGCCGACCTCGGCCAGCGTCACGCTCGGAGTCTTCGAACACTGACAGCGACTCCACGAGCTCTGGCGATGCCTCGGCGCTTGAGCTCGCGAGGCCGGCTGATACCGGTGCGGGCCGGGCCATCGGGCGGTACCGACTTCCCTGAGCGGGTGGGCGTCCCTTCCCAAGCATGCATGGCGCGTCCGAGATGGAAAGCGGCGCGCCTAAGTCCAGGAACTTGCTCCACGTTTTAGCGAAGCGAAGCGCCGCTGCGGCGCCGCCGTACGTAGCCGCAGCGCCGAAAGTGCGGTCCGAGGCCGCGCCCTCCAATGAGACGGGCGGCGTCGACCCCGGCGCTGTGGCGCCACATGCAGCGCCTGTAGGCGGCACCTTCTTCGTGCGGGACATCCCGTCAGTCTAAAGCCAGCGCAGCGCCTCAGGCCTGATCAGCGGGTCACCGCGATTTGGTTCAAAACCGGCGTGTAGATGTCGATCTCTGCCGCATCGGTTTCGATCGACACGACGAGCGCGTACCGTGCTCTGTGCTCGCACAGCTCCGGCTCCTTGTTGCGGAAGCGCCACCAACCACTTACCGGGCAGACCGCCACAGCGAATTTGTCTGCCAAGTCGACGGCCGATCCGCGCCACACGTCTGAGTGCAAGGAGCCGCGCGTGCGGATCCTGCCGAGATCCCACTCCTTCAGATCACCGCTGGTGTCGACATCCTCGTCCGCCTCACGCTCAGCCTTGTTGACTCGCGTCGCGAGTGCCTCGGGACTTTCGCCGACGGTCGTCACGTCGAATCTAAGTCCAAACGAAGGGTAACTTGCCGGTGGGACGATGACGGTACGCGCGCTCCCGGCAACACCGCGTTTTCCCGGGTTTGGCTGAATGAAGTAGGACAGCGTGACCCGCAACCGCGTTTCGAGTGGCCCGAGCTCTTCGAGCGTCTCGCCTGGCCATGGAAGCCGATGCAGGTGCATCTCGTTCGACTTCCCCGTGTTGGTAGGAAGATCGAGTCGAAACGGTTGAATCTCCCTCTCGACCACGAGACTTAGCTCGTTGCGCGCGCTGTATCGGGCTCGATCTAGATCGGGGACGCCGTGACCGAAGGACCGGAGGAGCGATTCCGCCCGCGTTCGGCGCGGCAGGTTCGTGAAGCAAGCCAGCATCGCTGGCGTGTAGCGACACGAGTGCACGAGTAGCGCCCGAATGGTCTCAGGCCAGAGCTCCGGATACTCGGCTTGAAGCTGAGCGGCCATGTTCGCGGCAAGCGCCGACGCACCGCTGGTCGCGTCGAAGCGACCAAGCATGCGCCCATGCCCACCATCCCGACGACGAGTCGAGAGCGGAGCAAGCCCATCCAGGGGTATTGGCGTGGCGCCTGGGCGCTCCTGTGCCCAATTGCCACCCTCGCAGACGAAGTCAGGTTTGAACGGCGGCGGCGCCATTCTGTTCCTCCCAACCCAAGAAATTGTCGTACGCGACGTTGGACTCAGGTGCCCGAGAGGGGCGACCGTCAGATAGCTAGATCGCGGCGAAAAACGGCGCGAAAGCGAGATGGTAGGCGCGACCGGGGGCCGCGTCTACGGTCTCAACTATCAGCTTGAGAGGGGCTGGACGGTCGGCAGGCGGCTCCGAGCTTGATCCACGTGGGTAGCGGGTGGGCCTCCGGCAGGAGGGCGAAGAGCGTGTAGGATTTGCAGCGGTCTGCTTAGGTCTAGGCGAGCAGCTTGCGCGCGATGACCAGCAGGTTGCAGGACAGCACGCTGACCTGCACGTAGGACTTGAAGGATTCGAAGCTGCGCCAAGTGCAGCGTTCGAGCCCAAAAACTCGCTTCAGGAAGGAGATTGTTCCTTCGATCCCCGCTCGGAATGCGCGTAGCTTCTTGAACACGCGCACGCTGCTCGCCATGTCCTCGATGTCGAGGCCCCGCCGCTTGTGGAAGACGACGTCGCTGACGCCAAGCGCCTTGATTTGGGCGAGATTCGTCTTCGCCGCGAAGCCACCGTCGAAGCTCGCCTGCTTCGGGGGACGGCCAAAGGTCGCGGTCTGGCGCTGCATCATCTTCGTCGCGAGCGTGTAGTCGGCCGGATTGCCTTGCTCAACGACCACATCGGTGACGAGCGCTGAAGCGCCAGTGGTCAGGCAAACCTTGTGGCCGTACTCGGTGTCGCGGTTGCCCTTGATGATGATATCGGTGTGCGGCTCGAAGATGGAAACGACTTTCTCTGTCGCCGGCACCGATTCGTCTCGAAGGATTCGTCGCTCGGTTTGGGATAGAACCTGATTGGTTAGCGGCACAAAACGCTGAATTTCCGCAGCGAGGCCCGCGGCGAGCGCGATTTGAGTCATGTCAGAGCACTGCGCCGTCGCGAGCTTCACCGCGGTGTCTTCCGCTTGCTCGAGCATGTGCTCAGTAATCGCCAGGAGGTCGCGGTAGAGCGGCTTCCGCTCGTCCGCCGACTTCGCATTGACGATCTCTAAAGCTCGACGCTTGGCTCGAAGGCGATGACTGACGAACTCGAATCCGAACGCTGCCTGCGCTCGCTTCATGATTCGAGCGAGCACACGGACGCAGTCCCAGAGCAGCGAGGAGTCAGTGGGATGATGGATATTGGACTCCACCACCAGGCAGTCGGTGCGCACTTTCGTGCCTTTCTCAACGCCGAAATCTCGAGCTTGACGGACGACCATCTGGTTGATTTTCTCCCAGGTGGCGACGGACACGCGCTTGACGTTTTTCTGTAGCGCCGACTTGGTCGATGGTTTCTGCTCGTAGCCGAGTCGGCAGAAACTGCGATAAGTGCTGGAATCGGCAAGTGCAAACGCCAGACGCTCGTAGCTCAGGCCGGTCTGCTGCTTGAGGATCGCCACGCGCAGCAGCTGCTCGGCGGCCATCCCGTCCCGCCCTTTCGTGGGGTCGACGCGGCGGCCAAGTCGAAGGCTGAGATCCTCGTGGACGAGCGCAACGGCCTCAGGCAGTCGATCGAGTAGCGCCGAAATAGCCACGAGCTCCTGGGCGTGAACGTGAGCGATCGGCACTGGCGTCAGGGACAGTTGTTCGAGTAGACTTTTTCGCATCGGGTACCTGTTTTTGAGATTGGATTGGCGTCCTTCTCGAGAACCGATACCCGTCTGTTTTCATTTCCATCGCCCCTGCGGAGCGAATTCGCTTTTGTTTTCGCGCCCTTCGCCGTTTTTCGCCACGATCTAGCTATAGCTAGTTCTCGTAGACTTGCGTGTTGAGCGGGCCGTTCGTTTTGACGATGTTGTCGATATCTTCAGACAACAGCCGCACCTTCTCGGCGTGCGCGGGAAGCTGAGCGAGGTTCGTGCGTTGCAGTGGGTCGGCCGCCATGTCGTAGAGCTCGTACTGGTAGCTGCCGCTCGTGCCGTGACGGATCAGACTCCACCGTTCGGTGCGGAGCGTTTGATGGCCGCCTTGCCAGCTTGAAAGGGCCCAGCCCGTTTGGTCGGTGCGCTGCGGCTCAAGCAAGAGCGGCACCATGCTGTGCCCCGCGAGTGGCGAAGGCGCGCCACTCAGCCCATTGAGTTCGACGAGCGTGGGGTAAATGTCCTGCAGGGAAACGGGCTCGCTCACGACACCGGCTTGGCCGATGCTGGGATCGTAGATGATCAGCGGCGTTTTAGTGGCCTCCTCCCACAGAGTCGCCTTGCCCCAGTGCATCTTCTCGCCCAGGTGCCAGCCGTGGTCACCCATGAAGAGCACAATCGTGTCGTCCTTGTGGGGGCCCCGCTCAAGCGCATCGAGCACGCGACCCACGCACTCATCCGCAAAGGCTAGGCTCGCCAGGTACGCCTGTATGCCTTGTTGCCAGTTCTTCTTGGCACTTGTACGCAGAAATTCCGCATGCACATTGTTCCCTAGAGCGCCGTTCTTCGGGACATCAGCTAGATCGTTCTCGTCCACGTCGGTGAGCTGGATGCTCTCCAGCGGGAACATGTCGAAGTACTTTTGCGGCACGAACCACGGCAGGTGCGGCTTCGAGACACCGTAGGCAAGAAAGAACGGCTTATCCTGCGCCTTCGCCAGCTGTTCTGCGATGTAGCCGGCACCCGCCCAGTCACCCTGTTCGGCGGTGTCGCCCGTCGTAGCTCCCCAGTGTATGCCCGAAGGCACCGCTCCGTGACTCCCCGGGAACACCATTCCATGCGTCGGCATGTAGTCGGCGGGAACCCTGGCACCGCGCGGTCCGGCGAACACATCGTCCCAGGATTCCGCATCACTACCGCCAGCGGACTCGTGGAAGATCTTTCCCGCATTCATCGCTCGATAGCCTTGGCTCCGAAAGAACTGCGGAAGCGTCACGCGCTGGGCGAGTGCTGGGATGCTTCTGTAGTGGGGGTCCGCATTGCCCCACACGGTGCTGGAGTGTGGCCTCAACCCGAGGAGCATGGCGACCCGCGAGGGCTGACATACGGGAACGGCTGCGAGAGCGTTCTGAAACACCACGCCCCTATCGGCAAGCTTCTTGATGTTGGGCGTCTTGGCTTGCGGATGACCGCCGAACGGCTGGGCCCAGTCGTTCATGTCGTCTGCCATGATGAGCAGAACGTTCTTCTTCTTGAACTC
>JANNWK010000177.1:0-2625 GCA_031408355.1 Myxococcales bacterium | reverse complement strand
GCAGAAGGCCAAGGTGGCCGGCGCCCGGGACGTGCATTTGAAGGTGGGGCAGCCGCCTGGGGCGCGCGTTCGGGGTGAGTTGGTTTTCTTCCGGGTGGACAAGATCCGGGCGGAGGACACCGAGGCGCTCGCTCGGCACCTGATTCGGGATCCGCAGGTGCTGGCCAATTTGGCGGGGCTGCGTGAGTACGACACCTCGTATGAGGTTTTTGGGATTGGGCGCTTCCGCGTGAACATTTACCGGCAGCGCGCTTCGCTGGCCATCGTGATGCGGATCATTCCGCATGAGGTGCCGAGCCTGGAGAAGCTGGGGGCGCCCGATGCTTGTCGGGTGTTGGCGGAGAAGGATCGGGGGCTCGTGCTGTGCGTGGGCGCGGCGGGCAACGGCAAGTCGAGCACGCTGGCGGCGATGGTCGACTACATGAACCACACGACCGCGCGTCACATCATTACGATCGAGGATCCGATCGAGTACATTTACACGGACGATAAGTGCTCGATCAGCCAGCGCGAGATTGGCTACGATACGCAGAGCTTTGCCAGCGCCCTCCGCGCTGCGCTGCGCCAAGATCCGGACGTGATTCAGGTCGGGGAGATCCGCGACGCGGAGACGATGGGCATCGCGCTGAAGGCGGCCGAAACCGGCCACTTGGTGCTGTCGACGCTGCACACGCCGGACGTGGGCCGCACGATGAATCGCATTATCGCGCTGTCCGACGGTGGGGATTCGGATGACTTGCGCGACCGGCTTGGGGACTCCTTGCAGGGCATTGTGGCTCAGCGCTTGCTCCCGCGGGCCGACGGGCAGGGCATGGCGCTGGCAGCGGAGGTGCTGGTGATGACGGGCTCGGTGCGCGAGACCATCAAGCGCCCGATCGGCAATCCGCCGCTGAAGGAGCTAATGGAGTCCGGCGGCTCCATGTATGGGATGCAGACCTTCGAGATGCATATCAAGGAGCTGATTCGCAGCGGTGTGGTGGAGCGCGACGTCGGGCGCGCGGCCATGGGTTTCTGAGGGTCCGGGCCAGCCCAGACTGGACGGCGGGGCCTCGGGACGCTAAACGTCCGGCTCTTCGCCCGATGATAGCGCCCATGCACCCCACTCAAGCAGCCCCGGCTCCGGCCACCGTTCGTCACGACTGGACCCTCGCTGAGGTGCGAGCGCTCCACGATCTGCCCTTGTTTCAGCTGATCGACCGGGCAAGAGCCGTGCACCTCCAGCATCACGCCCAGGAAACGGTGCAGCTGTGCACGTTGCTCAGCGTGAAGACGGGCGGATGCCCCGAGGATTGCAGCTACTGTCCCCAGTCGTCGCACCACCAAGCCGTGAAGGGCGAGGCGATGTTGAAGGTGGAGGAGGTGCTCGACAGCGCGCGGCGCGCGAAGGCGGCAGGTTCGACACGTTTCTGTATGGGCGCCGCCTGGCGCGAGGTGAAGGACGGGCCGGCGTTCGACCGGGTGCTCGAGATGGTGAAGGGAGTGAAGGCGGAAGGCCTTGAAGCGTGCGTCACGCTCGGCATGCTAACGGCCGAGCAGGCGGGTAAGCTGAAGGAGGCCGGCCTCGACGCCTACAACCACAACCTGGACACTTCACCGGGTTTCTACAAGTCGATCATCTCGACGCGCACGTATTCGGACCGCCTTGCCACGCTGAACAATGTCCGACAGGCGGGCATCACCGTGTGCACCGGCGGGATCATTGGCATGGGTGAGGGGATTGACGACCGCTGCGCCATGCTGCTGGAAATCGCCAAGCTTGAACCGCAGCCGGAGAGCGTGCCGGTGAACGCGCTGGTGCGAGTCGCCGGCACGCCGCTGGAAGCGCTGCCGCCCATTGATCCGCTGGAGCTCGTGCGGATGATCGCTGTGGCGCGGGTACTCTTGCCACGCTCTAAGGTGCGGCTGAGTGCGGGCCGCAGCGAGCTGCCGCGCGAGGCCCAGTTGCTGTGCCTGTACGCGGGCGCCAACAGCATCTTCTATGGCGACAAGCTGCTCACCACGCCGAACCCGGCCGAGAACGAAGACGCGGACCTACTCAAGGTCGCGGGGCTTCGCGGCGAAGTGGCCTTCGCCTCAGCCTGAGTCCCAGCCCAAGCAGCGCCACCACAAGGGCGCCGCTTCCCGCGACGCGGCCAGGTGCGCCCTGGCAGCCGCTCTCCGGCAGGGCGCAAGCGGAGGAGAAACCGTGGCGGGGTTCGCAGCTCGCCCCGCGCGTCTCGCGCTCTGGCGCTAGAACCTCACAGATACCCGCAACGTCGTCGGCTTCGATGGAGGCCATCTCGGTGTTGCCGGGAGAGTAGCTGGGCAGCATCGTCGAGCCCTCGACGCGGGAGTGCGAAAGTCCCAAGAAATGGCCGATTTCGTGGGTAATGACGGACGCGAAGTCGATGGCGCGGGCAGCTCGGCTGTCGATCGCTATGTTCGACTGGAAGGTGTTGATCTCGACGTCGGCGTCGTAGATTTCGCCGTTGTCGGCGTTAAAGATCAAGGTGGTGAGTGCGAGCGTGTCTTCGGCGTTTTCGTACGGCCATATCTCGTCACGAAACATGAACACGTTCGCGTTGCCGGCATTCTGGTTGTACTCCGGCTCGCGACACTCCACGGCGCCGAAGTCGGTGACGACGA
>JANNWK010000176.1:0-4419 GCA_031408355.1 Myxococcales bacterium | reverse complement strand
GCGCAAGCTGGCCCTCGATGCCTCCGACTCCGCGAGTATCACGGCGTTTCGTGCAGCACAGGTCGGCGAAACCATCGCCGTCTGCGGTGACATCGCAGCGCTTGGGCTCGTGCTGATTTGGCTGCATCGGCGCTCAGCGCGGGGTCGGCTGCTGGTGCCGATCGTCCTAGTACTGAGTTGTCTGGCTGGCTTCGCTGCGCTGTACGGCTCGTCTCCCACGGCCGCTAGTCTGACCGTGCTGGTGAGTCGCACGCTCGATCCGTTCTCGCGCGGTCCCGAGTCGCTGTTCCCGTCCTCGCTCAGTCACGCGCTGAACGCGGCGGCGCTGCTGGCGGCCGGCGCGGCCCTGCTCGCTCGAGGCGGCGAGCTTGCGACCGTGCTTTCAGCTTGCCTCGCCGCGCGCGGAGCCCTGGACATCCCGATCCCAGGGCTGCTGCTCGAGGTCGCGGCCCTCTACCTACCGTTCGCGCACGCGGACCGGGCCAAGAATATTTCACCCCCAGCTGCGCCAGCCAACCCCACACCCGACACTTCCCCACCCTGACGACATTCTTCAGAGTTGGTCGTTAAGGCTCAGATTACATTGAGCAATTGACCACGTTCACCTAACGGATGTTCAGTTTCAAACAAACCTGATAGGTTTCGTCCCGTCTCGGGTGACGAGTGACCTCGATGGGATCCGCAGAGCTGACAAGAGCGCTGATTGTGGAAGACGACCCGGTCGTCGCGAGGGCCGTCGCGCGCTGCTTGCTCCGGGAGGGCTATACGGTGAGCTTGGCCGGGAGTTGTCGGGCGGCGCGTGCCGCAGGGCGCGGCTTCCAGATCGCCGTGCTGGATCTCGATTTGCCCGATGGCGGCGGCGCCCAACTCGCTGAGGCGTTGCTTCACGAGGGTGCCGTCCACACGGTCGTATTTTACACGGGCTCGCTCGACGTTGCGGAGCGAGAGCGCGCCGGCTTGCTCGGCCCGGTCGTCGACAAGGGGCAGGGTATCGAGGACGTGGTGTACGCCTTGGGACCCTTTCCAAGCGTGCCGCCCGCAAGTCGCCTGAGCCCGGCAACCCGTCCGCGCCAGTCAGGGGCCCGGCTGACGCGCGTCTTGCCCGAAGAAGAAGCCGCAGCAGCGGTTGGCGTCACGGGGGACACCGCCACGTCGTCTCGCTCGTCTTCGAGGCGTTAGGCGCCGGCAGGCGACGAAGCCGCGACGGCTACTCCGGGTTCGAGTAGCCCCGCGTCCCTTAGGAAGGCGCGCTCGACCTCGGCATAGTCCACGCTCACGTCAAGTCGTGCCAAGACGGAGTAGAAGCCGAACTGCAGGCGATTCATGAACAGCATGCCAGGAGGCAACTGCACGAAGCTCTTGTCCTTGGCCCACATCTCCGCCTTCACCTTGCCTATGTCGCGAACCAGGCTGGCCACAAACGCCTGCGTGATTCGAAACGGAGAGGCAAACACCGGTTCGAAGCAACAGCGCGAATAGGCAGTCGCGGCGGTTTCGTAGGTCCCGCCTTTGGCTTCGAGTATCGCGGCGGCGGCGCACCGGAAACCGGCTTCGTCACCTACCAGGGCGCACCGGTGCAGGTCGCGCGCGTGGCTGAGCCGGCCGTCGGCGATCGGCTGAACGCAGCCAAAATCGAGGAAGATTACGCCACCGTCAGGCTGGAACAAATAGTTACCGGGGTGAGGGTCGGCGTTGAACATGCCACCCACCAAGTTGCCCTTGAACACGAAACGCCACAGGGTTTCGGCGTAGCTTTGCCTTAGCTCTGACGAGGCTAGCGCGGCCTCGTCGAGCGATGCTCCCTGAACCAGGTCCATCGTCAGCACTCTTCGGGCCGAACGCTCCGGCACGACTCGCGGAATGCGGATCTTGGGGTCGCCTGCGTAGAGACGGCTGAACTGCTGCTGCCGCTCAGCTTCGAGACGATAGTCGAGCTCTTCGCGAAACCGCGCCTTCACTTCCTCAAGCACCGCGGCGGAGTTCAGCGCGCGCGGGCCGAGCGCGCCGAAGAAACCTTCGAGCAACCCCGCGTTCGACAAGTCGCTCTCGATCGCGATCTCGATACCTGGGTGCTGGATCTTGACGGCCACGGCCTGGCCGTTCGGGAGGCTTGCGCGGTGCACCTGCCCGATGGAAGCACTGGCGAAGGGCTCGGCGCAGAAGTCTGAAAAGAGTTGATCGACAGGCGCTCCCAACTCTTGCTCGACCACCGCCCGAATGTCCGCCGCGGGCGAGGTGGGAGCCGCATTGCGCAAAGAACCGAGCGCCTTCTCGTAAATCGCCCGGTGCGTCTCGGGCACCAGCCCGTCAACGTAGCTGACCGTTTGGCCGAGCTTGGCGGCGAGGCCCCGCATGTTGCCGAGCACCTCGGCGGCGCGCTCGGCGACCTTCTCGGAGCCGCGCGCGACCAAAAGATCCACTGAGGCGCGGGCTCCTACTCCAGCAAGCCTGACGAAACGCCCCAGACGACCAGTCGGCAGGTCGCGGCTCTTGGACATCGATCAAGCTCGGCTTGCTACGAAGGCGCCGAACACCACGACGAGATAGGGCATCGACGCCAAGAAAAGCCGCCTGGCCCAGCGCTCCGAAGCAAGTGAACGGCGCCCCTGAATGGCGAAACCCAGAAACACAAGCGAGGCCGTCAGGGCCACGACCGCGTAGGCGAGGCCCGCCATTCCGAGCAGGCTGGGCGCCACCGCCACCACCAGGAGCAGCAGCGAATACGCGAGGATCGAGCGCTCCGTGGCGGCGCTGCCCTTAACGTTGGGCAGCACCTTCAGGCCGGCGCGGCCGTACTCCGGGGCACGAAACGTGGCGATCGCCAGAAAGTGGGGCAGCTGCCAGACCAGTAGAATCGCGAACAGCGCGAAGGCCTCCCAAGACAAGGACCCGGTCACGCTCGCCCAACCAATCAGCGGCGGCATGGCCCCCGGCACCGCCCCCACGTGCAGCGACCAGGTAGTGACCCGCTTGAGCGGCGTATAGGCCAGCACGTACGAAGAAAGCGCGAACCACCCGAGCGACGCCGCCATTGAGCTGACCGACGTGGCCAAGATCGTGAGCCCAACGATGGCCAGCAACGAGCCGAAGCCGAGCGCGAGCTCCGGAGTGACGCGACCCGTCGGCAGCGGGCGCCGACGCGTCCGCGACATCATCGAGTCGGTGTCACGCTCCATCCACATGTTGAAAGCGTTGGCGGCTCCCACCACGCAGGCGGTGGCGAACATCGCGAGCAGCAGCCGGGCATAGTTGATAGGTTGCTGTGCGACCAGCGCACCCGAAACCATGGTCACCATGACCAGCGCAGTCACCCGCGGCTTCGTCAACTCCAGCAGCGCCGACAGTTGCGCGCGCGAACCTGGTCGCGCAAGCGTTGCCTCGACGCCCGCGGGCAGTAGCAGATCGGTATTGGGAGGCGGGCTCATCATGGGGGGCCTAGCGGGCGGGCGTATCCTTCAGCACGGCCAATCTCCGGTCAAATCAGTTACACATAGGCCGGGCGCGTAGGCTCAGGACGGATCGTCCTTCGGGGCGCTCGACTCCCCCTTCGCCGGAAGCAGCTTGGGCTCCGGCGAAGGTTCAGCTCGGGTGGGAGTCGGCGGAGGTAGCGAGTCGGAGTGGGGACTGCCCAGGGCCCGCTTCAAGTGCCGCACGCCCTGACCCAAGCCCTGCCCGACGGCAGCGATGCGGCCGCCGCCGAACAAGAGGAACAGCAGCAGGCCGACCAGAAATAGCGCCAAAACAGGAAGCCAACGCCCGTACCACCGGCCCGCTGCCCGAGCAATCCGAATCACAAATCGTCACAATGGTTAGGTATTTCCTTCAAGCCGCGCGAGCGGGCGAGCCACCCCCGACAACAGCACCAGCCCCACAAGGAGCGGCAACGCGTAGCTGGCGAGCGCAGCACGTTCCTGGTCGAGCGCGATAAGGAGCACCGCCGCAACGACGCCCGGGAGTGCTCTGAGTGCTCCGGCGACCCAACGTCGCGCGCCCTCTCGGCGATGAGCGTTCGTGGAGCGCCGCCGGAGGTACAAAGAGCCAATCCCGATGAGCAGCGCTGTCGCGAAGACGACGCCGGAGCGGAGACCCGAACCCAACCGCGGAGAGCGACTCCAGGGAGCGAGCCCCCGAATCGTGGCGTGCTCGGCCCGGAGATTCACTCGAAGCGAGCGGTGCGCCGACAAGCTCAGCCCCGACACATACGCCTGGCGAAGGTCGTCAGAGAACCGGAGCCCAGCCATCGAGAGCCGCACCGTCGGCGCACCCGGCATGGGTCCTTCGATGCGCGCGCCAGACCGGCCGCAGCGCAGCGAAAGTCCGATGAGCGGGATTGCCACGGCTTGCTCCCGCGAGCCGAGGTCGCAGGTGGCGCGTGCCTGCTGCACGAGGTCATTGGCGAAGGCGCCGGGTCGCTCGGTG
>JANNWK010000175.1:0-4575 GCA_031408355.1 Myxococcales bacterium | reverse complement strand
GCCTATCGAGCGAGGTTCCGCTCGCCACGACGGAACAGCTCTTTGCTGACACCGACTACCAGCCGCTCAACCTCGGTACGACCATCGGGACGCTGCGCTTCCTCACCGCGGCGGAGCTTGAGACGAGCTACGTCGGTTTTCGGGACATCGTGGTGCTCGACCGCGTTCCAAACGACATCTCTGTCGTGAGCGGCATCATCACCGAGGAGTTTCAGACGCCGCTGTCGCACATCAACGTACTCGCACAAAACCGTAAGACGCCCAACATGGGCCTGCGCGAAGCGACCACGAATGAAGCGCTCAGGGCGCTCGAGGGCCAGTGGGTCGAGCTTAACGTGGGCGCCTTCGACTGGTCGGTGCGACTGGCGAGCGAGGCCGAAGCCGACGCCTTCTGGGAGGAGCGAAAGCCCCAGCCGCTCGCACTGCGTGAGCTGGCGCTCGACGTCCGCGATCTGCGAGACATCGAAGAGCTCGTTCAGGAGAACGCCAAAGAGCCGCTCTTGACCTCGATTGAAACGGCCATCGCGGCCTTCGGCACCAAAGCGAGCAACTACGGCGTCTTGGCCACCACGGAGGGCGTACCGATCCGCAAGGCCTTCGCCGTGCCGGTCTACTACTATTGGCAATTCATGGAGGAAAACGGCTTTTTTGCGCGAGTGGACGCGCTCCTGGCCGATCCCGATTTCCGTGACGACGCGGGGCTGCGCGACGCCCAACTGGCAGAGCTCCGAAAGGACATGGAGCTGGGCGAGGTCAACGCGGAGTTTCAAGAGCTGCTGCGGGCCAAGCTTGCGGCCGACTACCCGGGCCTCAGCATGCGCTTCCGCACCAGCACCAACGCCGAAGATCTGGACGGCTTCCCGTGCGCTGGCTGCTACGAATCGCAGACCGGCGACCCCCGCGACTGGGAAGACGATCTCTTGCCGGCCATCAAGAAGACCTGGGCCGGTGTCTGGTTCTTTCGCACGTTCGAGGAGCGCGCGTACCACAGCATCGATCACAAGTCGGTGGGCATGGCGCTGCTGGTTCACCACAACTTCCCGGCGGAAGAAGCCAACGGTGTGGCCCTGACCAGAAATCCGTTCGACCCTTCGGGGCTCGAACCGGCCTTCTACGTGAACGTTCAATGGGGGGGCGATGCCGAGGTCGTGCACCCACCTCCGGGCGTCACGAGCGACGATTTCATCTACTATTGGGGCCAACAGAAGACGGTCGATTACCTGGGACACTCCAACTTGATCCCGGAGGGCGACCACGTGCTGAACGACGAGCAGATCCTCGAGCTCGGGGTAGCCCTCGAGGCCATTCATGCGCGTTTTTCACCGGCTTATGGCCCGAAAGCTGGCAACCTGGGCTATTACGCGATGGACGTGGAGTTCAAGTACGACGACGAAGACCAGGCCAACGGGGAGGTCCGTCTGCTGGTCAAGCAGGCGCGGCCGCATCCCGGTCGCGGTGAATGAACTGAAGATGAAAGTCACGCGCGTTTTCGGCAAGCACGGTGGGTGTTGTCTGGGTTTGTTGGTCGGCTTGCTGCCGCGTCTTGCGGAGGCTCAGCCGAAGCCTACCAGCACAGCCCCCGGTCTGGTGTTCGCCTCCGAGGGCGGCAGCCTCGAACTCAAGGGTCGCGTGTTCGCGCTCGCGGAGCTGCAGCATCGACAGGAGAGCGTCGTGGGTAACACCGGAGCCCTCGTCGACCGGCAACGTGACTCGCTGGACCTGTCGCTCGCCAGTGCCCGCATCGGCTTCAGCTACCGCTCGCCGCTTCCCTGGCTTTCAGCCGACCTTGAGCTTGAGCTCAGCGGACGCCCGGTCGTGAAGGATGCCTACCTTCACGCAGGGAAGCGCTTCTTCGTGCGCGCGGGGCAGTTCAAAGTGCCCACGGCCGCCTTAGAGCTGGAGTCGCCGTGGGCCCTGCCGCTGGCGCGGCGCGGCTTGGTGCACGATCTGCTGGCGGACTGGCTCGACGTGGGCGGGCGCCGCCCGGGTGTCGCGTTCGGGTATCGCGGCAAGGGCTCGCTCAAGCCCCGCCTGACGCTCGGCGCCTTTCAGGGCACCACCCTGGAAGCGCAGGTGCCTGGCGAGCGCGACGTGCGACTGATCAGCGCGACCTCGCTCGACGCGCAAAGCTTGGCGGCGCGGGCCGAGCTAACGGCGCTGAACGTCGATTTCGGAGCGTGGTACGAGCATCGCGTGGGCGGGCCTGTGGCGGGCGAGAGCGCGCACTACGCAGCCTTCGGACTTGACGCGACCTACGCTCAAACCTTCGAGCACCATGGTCTGCGGCTCTGGCTTGATGCCACGGCCGGGGAAAGCTTCTACGTGCACGAGGACAAGCCCGGAGCCGACAAGGAGCCGGTGTTCCTGGTGACGCGAGCGCTCGCCGCCTTCCGTTTCGGCGGCACGGCCCTGGGCGCGGCCTACCTTGAGCCCTTCGGGTTCGTGGGCTTGCTCGACCCCGATACCGAAGTCGTGGCTGATTTTGGGATTGAAGCCGCGCTTGGCCTGAACGTGGGCTTTTGGGACCGCGCGCGGCTGACCCTGCAGGGCGAGCTCAACAGCGGGCAGCGCAACTTTCCCGGAGGCCTCTTGGACTACCAAGAGCCCGATCGCCTAGGCCTGCTCGTCCAGGCGGGAGCACGCTTCTGATGTTCGTCGTCTTCGAGGGTATCGACGGCAGCGGCAAGACGACCATCTCCAACCGCGTCGCGGCGGAGTTGGCAAAAGAGGGCCTCTCGGTCAAACACCTGCGGGCCGACGGCCGCTTCGTGTCGGCAGTCTCCGAGGGCATCCGTGAGTTTGGTCGCAACGCCCAGAACCTGGACTTGGCTTGGCCGGCCGAGTTTCTGCTGTACGTGGCGCGCGACGTGCAGCTCATCCACGAGGCCTTGCGGCCAGCGCTGGCCGAGCACGACCTTGTCCTGGCCGATCGCTTCCTCTACACGCCTGAAGTGTTGGGGCGCTACGGCCGAAGGCTGCCCGAAACCTTCGTGCGCCCGATCTTGACGGCGGCGGCCGACGGCATCGAACCGGATCTGGTGATTTTGGTCGACGTGGACGCCACCTTCGCTCGTGCGCGCAGGAAGCTCAGAAAGCTCGGGGAAATCAAGACCAAGCCGCCATCGCGCAAGGGGCTATCCGGCGTCGGCCTGCAGCAGCGGCTGCGCCGGGGCTACCTGGCCATGGCCGATGCGGATCCGGCGCGTTGGGTCGTGCTCGAGAATCAGAGTTCGCTCGACGCTAGCGTAAGACGAGCGGTAGACTTGATCCGCCAGGCGCATGCGGAGGGGGCTCCGCGGGCCATTGCTCGCTACCACGCGGAACAAGCGCCCAAGCCGAGCAGGCTGAGCCCCCTCACCGGCACGGCCGCAGCGCTGGAGGCTTTTCTGAAGCTCGTCTCCGAACTCTCAGAGCGGGAGCCGCGCGTCGCGGCCTACATGCTGGGCGGCCTGTACGGGGCACGCATCGACGACCATCGAAGGCTGCTGCTTGCGCGTGTCCCCGACGCCGTGCTGGGAGCCCTGGATGGCTTGACGGACGAGGAAAGCTTTCGGATCCGGCGCGCGCTCTTGGCCGAGCATCCGGCGCTCGTGCTGCGTTCGCTCGGCAGCGCCCTCTCGACCACGCCAGGCCAGCAGCTGTGGCAAGAGCTCGAGGCGCTAGCCCCGGCGGAGGCCCTGGGCTGCCTGACGGGCCTGGAGGACGAACCCTCCTGGCAGGCGCGCGAGCGTTGGTTCGAGCGCGAGCCGAAACTGCGGGAGTTGATCGTGGGGACGCTTTCCGGAGTGAACGCCGAGCGCGCCTGGTCGCTCCGTGAGCGGCTCCTCGCCGAAAGGGGCCCCAACTTGAGCGTGAGCTATGAGCTTTCGCGCAGCCTGGCCAAGTCGGTGACCGGCCTGGGTTCGGAGCGCGCCTGGCGGCTCCGGCGCGAAAGCCGCACGTTGGCGCCGGTCGCAGCGATCACCTCCCTGGGCAACCTCGACGACGAAGAAAGCTGGCGCTGGCGCGCCGAGGCTCTCACCAAAGCCCCGAAGGTCGTGATGAGCACGCTCAAGGGCTGTGTGGCCGCACAAGCCTGGCACATGCGCCAGCAAGTGGTCCTGGACTGCAAGGAGGCCCTCGAAGGATTTCAGGGTTTCGACCACGAAGAAGCCTGGGCCCTGCGCGACGCCAGCCAGGATGTCTGGGCTTCCACGGTCGTCAAGACGCTCGGGTGCCTGGCCGACGCTGAGCGGGGGCGCGCCGTCGTCGCGCGCCAACTCGCAGTCTACCCAGAGAACGTGTCACTCTTAAAACATGCCTCGGCGATCGCACTCGGACTGCACCGGGTCGCGTCCGCGCAACCTTGAAGGAGCAAGAAACGTATGCATTCGATCCCCGCGCCTCTCCCTATCACTTCGATGAGGCACGGCCTTGTGCGGGTTCCCCTGCGCTGCTTTCAGGCACTCGCCGTGCTGGGCGTGGCGGTCGGTTGCGGCAGCGTGGATCCGGAGAAGAAGCAGGTACAGCCCGGTACCGGCGGCTCAGCCGGAGCACAGGGATTTGGGGGTGACGGCAATGTCAGCGGCAACGTCA
>JANNWK010000174.1:0-2923 GCA_031408355.1 Myxococcales bacterium | reverse complement strand
TGTTCGCTCCAAGTTCAGCGTTGCCGCCCGGTTGTGATGTGGCGCCTCCGAAACCGGCAGCGGGCCCGCCAGCAGAGCCCCCCGAGCCACCCGTTGCGGCGCCTCCGGGCTCTTGAAAGCAAAGCTCCTTGCCGGCGTTGGGGTCACCACTCTTAAGAAATCCGATCCAGGCGTTCAGCACGCTCATGCCAGCTTGGTCGACGAGCGCCTTTGCCAATGGCGGCATCACGACACCTTCCGCCACGCTGTTGCCGCGTAGGTACGCTACGGACCGCTCAAGATCACCCGGCAAGACGACCGCCTCACCGTCGATACTCAGGCTCTCTGCTAGACTTCCACCGACGATCTTGGCCTCGCTCAGCGGCGTGGTGAGGCGCGCGTCGAAGTTTGCCCGCACCCCGCCCGGGCGGTGGCAGTAGCCGCAGTTGGAATCCAGGTACGAGCGGGCCCTGGCCTCTATCGGTGCTGAGCAATCGCTGGTGGGTGTGGAGGTCAACAAGGTTCCGAGATTGGCAACGTCGATCTTCACGATCCCAAGCGTGTTCAGCGTTTCAAGCTGATTTCCCGTCAAGCCCGACGAAGGGTAGAACGCGTCACGGTTAAGCTGACGCGATTTTGGTCCCAACACTCCGACCGTAGCCGCACCGTGGCAGGTTTGGCACTCGTTGCGTGCAGGGATGTGCCAGGTTTGCTGGCGTGGCCCGCCCGAGGCCTGGATGTTGAGATCGATGTCCACGGCCGACCTGACGAGCGCGGCGTCCGTTCCGCCCTCATTCCAGCGGTAGGTTACGCCATAGTGCCGGTCTTCTCCTTGAACCAGAAAGCGGGTCTCGAGTCGCGCCGCCGACTGCGGGTCGCTCTCGTCCATCAGCAAGTTGAAGTGCTTGATGAGGACAGAACCCACCGGAAACTGCCAGTCGCCCTCGGCAGTGATCGTGACCTGCTCGGTCTGCGTGTCGTGAGCGCCGTCGTTTGGCACGCACATCCAGCGGGCCTTTACCGCGTTGTCTGACCAGAACGGCACGTTGAGTTCGTAGGGAATGCAGCCTGCGCGAGGCCTGAGCGTCGCCAGATCGGTGAACGCCCCCGTCTGGGAGAGTAGAGCCGGTGGTTCGGGTGCCGCGACCGCGTCGGCGCTGCGGGCCAAGCGCTCCACGTTGCCAGGCTGGAGCGATCCTTTGCTCCGGGCGAGCAGAATGTTGCCTTTGGTGTCCAGCAGATAGGAGTTGATGCCGTTCGGAAAATCGCTGGTGAGCTCGCCTATCTGCTCGACCTTGTAGCCAGCATCAGCCTGTGGCGTCGCTGTCCACAAAATGCCGCTCATGAAGTCCGAAAACAGGTACTTGCCGAGCAGCTCAGGAAACTTTTCACCCCGATACACCCCGCCGCCAATCACGGCTTTTCCGGTTCCGTGATCGTACTCCCACACCGGCGGCACCTCGCTACCGATGATGGTCCCGGGGCGCGGGATCGGACCTGCGATCGTGCCTTCGAGAAACCCCCACTGATGGTTGTCGCCCTTTCGGACCAGATTGATTTCTTCCCGATCGTTTTGGCCAACATCCCCCGCCCACAGATTGCCCGTGGCCTTGTCGAACGAAATCGTCCACGGGTGACGTAGGCCGATACTGTAGAACTCTTCGAGGATCCCCCCATTCGCGTCAAGAAACGGGTTGTCGTTGGGAATGAAGTAGCCCTGCGTGCGTGAAGGTGGCCAGTCCGAACCGTTGGCAGACGGGTCCTTGGCGAGATGGGTGGGCTGACGCCGGATCGGGTGGCTGCGCGTCGGATCCTGGTTCACGTCGATGCGCAAGATGCCGCTCCACAAGCCGGCGTCCAGGCGCTGGGTGCTCAGCATGCGGTCGCAGCAGTTGCCCTCGTCGCCCACCGAGATGTACATGAAGCCGTCCTTGCCGAACTCCATGTCCATGCCGATGTGCCACTGCTCCCTGTCGAACTGACTCATCAGCACCACTTCGGTACTGAGGTCGACCTGGGCACCTACAACCGAAAAGCGTGACACTAGGTTGAAGCCGTCGACAGTGGGGTTATCGTCGAAAGTCCCCCCTTTGCCAGGCGCCCAACGGTACGAGATGTACACGTAGTTGGCGTTGGGCGAGCCGTTCTGACCAAACTCAGGGTGAAACACCAAGTCGCTAATGCCACCCTCAGCAATATCCGACTTGCCATGCATGATCGACGAAATGTCGAAGAACAATTGCTTGTCGGTGGCACCGGGGGCGTGCGTTACCGACCAGCCTTTGCCGTCTTTGCCGACCACAATCAGCCGGTCCAGCACAGGATGCTGGAGGATGCGGATGGGTTCGACGAAGCTGAGCCCGGGGTAGTAGTTCTCCTGGACCCACGCGGCATCGGGCGACGTGCCCGGACTGGTCTTCGGGAAGGCGTCGTCGAGGAAGGGACCGACTGGCTCGGGCGTGGTCAAGCCAGGCGCGCCGCTGGCAACGCCAGCCAGCAACATGGCTGCAAGCGCAGACACGACGTAGTTTCTTGGACGGGTAATGGTCATCCCAACTCCCATGGGTCATGGGAGGGAGCGCCACCGTTGATCAATATTTGTTCAGCGCGCGGCCGCAGCCTCGGTTGGCGACGGACAGATTCCGAAGCTTCTGAGCGATGTCGCCCGCCTACGAGCCCAGGCCCCTTACCGCCGGGACCCTGTTCGCCCTCCAAGCTGGCCGTACACGCGAGTGCACAGGCGGCGGATAAGGACAGTCCCAGCGCGGAGAGCAGGTGGCTGCGCCAAAGCATGCCTCCTAGAGCTCACGACCACGCCAATTGGGTCCACATGGCCGCTGGCGCTACTCACCGCGGGCCGACGCTAACGCGGGCGAAGTCGGCGAAGTCGGCAGAGACTTGCGGCGGCTGCGAGCGGTGCCGCGAAGGGTCGTTCGAACCGCGG
>JANNWK010000173.1:0-10489 GCA_031408355.1 Myxococcales bacterium | reverse complement strand
GGGGGCGTGGCGGTGTTGGCGGATGGGGCGGGTCTGTGTAGGCGGATAATGGAAGCGGGGTGGAGCGAGCGGGGGGACGGGGCGAAGGGCTCGTGTGGGCTGGGGAAGCGCGAGGCAGGGCGGTGCTGAGGCGCGGGTTGGGTGGTAGGCTGCGCGGGCTTTGATGGTTCTTCGGTGCTTGTTTGGGTTGGCCGCGGTGGCGCTGCCGTTCGTTGGCTGCGGGCCGGATCAGAAGCCTTCGCTGCCGTGCGAAGGGCCGACTTTCAACCTCGTGCTACGGGCGCCAAGTGGGCCGCTGCCGGCCGACACGCGGCTGCTCGTGAAGTACGGCGGCAACAACGACGGTGAAGCCTACGAGCTTGGTACGGCACCCCAACCCCAGGTCGTGTTCTGCAGTGAAGAGGCGTCAGCGCCGGGTGGCAACACTGCCGCGACGCCGGGCGCAGGTGGCGTTGCGGCGACGGACCCGACGGACCTGGCGGGCGGCGCCGCCGGAGAAGCAGGCGCACGAGGCCTGCCGGAGGACGGCGTCCAAGCCCTGAAATGCCGCCTCTACACGCAGGGCCCGGCGCGGCTAGACGTTACGGCTAGCGGCTACGAACCCATCTTGGAGCACGACCTCACGCTTGGGAAGGTGCGCTGCGCCGTGGATGTGGAAGTGGTGCTCACGCCGCTTTTGGACGCGGGCAGCTGAAGCGCGACCGGCTGGCTACTGGACGCCAGTAACGTAGCGGGGGCCGAACGTCTTCAGCTCGAGCTTCTCGGAAATCTTGACGCCGCTCTGCTCGCCTTCAAGCTGGTAGAAGACCATGCCGATGCCGGGGCAGAACACGCTGGTCGCTTCTTTGGTGTAGGCGGGCGTATTCGCTTCTTCCACGGTCTCGACGCAGTTGTCGAAGTCACCGGCCGGCACCTTGATGGCGCGGCTCATCGTCTTCACCGAAACGGTGCCGAACTCGCCCTTCCACTCGGCGTCCTCCGAAAGCGGCGCGCGCAAGATGTAGCCGCCGCCGGGCGCCTGAATGCCATCAGCGGCGATGTAGCGGCGGACCACGTTGCCCGCGACCTTGAGCTCCGCCATGGTGGACCGCGGGCGGTTGACCTCGATCACGTAGATGCCGGTGCTGCCGCTTTCGCTGGTGGTCGTGTAGGAGAAGACCGTGTTGTGCTCCAAAGGCAGCAGCCGCTGCAGATCCGTAACGGGGGGAGCGACGACGCCGTCCGGGCCCTTGGCCTCCTGTCCCGAACCGCCGCAGCCCACCATTGCCGAAAGGAACCCACACGCCAACGCGAAATCTCGAATGCTCATAGGAAACGCCCTCGACTGCCGACTTACGCCACTAGTGATGGTACGCGAAGTAACCCAAGAATAGGAGGAGGGCGGCCGTGACGGCCAGCAGGTATTTTACGAGCGGATCCGGCTCGATACGCCGTGCCAGCTCGAGCGCGGCGTCGCGGACGCGCGGGTCCTCGGCGCGCTCGGCGAGCGTGCCCGCTTCGGCGCGGACCAGCGCGTAGTTTCCGGCTTCGAAGGCGGCCGAGAGGCGAGCCAGCGCGGGGTCCTCGGGGAAATTCAACAAGAAGCGGGGACGCTCGCGGCCGGCGGCGTCGAGGACGGCGGCGTCACCCGGCTCGGCTGAGTCAGCGCTCGGCTTGGCCTCCGCTGGTGCCGTCCCAGTCGATTCGCTCGCCTCAGTCGATGCGCTCGCCTCGGTCGATGCGCTCGCCTCAGTCGCTTCGCTCGCTTCGGTCGCTTCGGGCTTGGATTCGGGTTGGTCGCTCATCAGAACTGAAAGTAAACGAAGGGAACGGCTTCGAGGCTCGCCATCTCACGCACCGAAAGGGCCAACGCGAGCAGCACGGCTGCTTGCGCGGGCACCGGCAGCTTCGCGAACACGCTGAGAGCCCGCTGAAACCATGGCTCGGGAACATAGTGCGAGACCAGCCCGGCCGCCAACACCCACAGAACGCGCGGGTCCAGATTGGGGTGAAACGTCGATAGTGTGGCCAGCCGCCCGAGCATCAGGAAGGCGTCCCCCAGCGACTTGGACCGGAAAAACAGCCAGGAAAGGCTGACGGCGTGGAAGGTCAGCACCACCAGCAGCGCGTGCAGCCAGGGGCTCCGGGGCGGACCTGCGAGCCCGGAGCGGCCCGAAATTTCCTGAAAGGCACGGGTCCCGGCCAGCATCAGGCCGTGCAGGGCCCCCCAAACGACGAAGGTGAGGTTCGCCCCGTGCCACAGCCCGCCGAGCAACATGGTGACAAGCAAGTTCAGGTAGGTGCGGAGCTTGCCGTGCCGATTGCCGCCGAGCGGAATGTACAGGTAGTCGCGCAGCCAGGTGGAAAGCGAGATGTGCCAGCGGCGCCAGAAGTCGCTGATGTTGTGAGCCTTGTAGGGCGAGGCGAAGTTGGCGGGGAACTGAATGCCGAGGAGCGCCGCCGAGCCGATCGCGATGTCGGTGTAGCCTGAAAAATCGCAGTAGATCTGGACTGAGTAGCCGACGAGCGCTGCGTAGCACTCGAGCGCCGAGTATTGGAGCGGCGCGTCGAACACGCGGTCCACCAAATTGAGCGCTAGGTAGTCGCCTATCGCGACCTTCTTGACCAAACCAATGGCGATGACGAACAGAGCTTGGCTGGCCAGCTCGCCGTTGAAGCGTGGTGGCGCGCTCAGCTGCGGCAGCAGATCGCGAGGTCGGACAATCGGGCCGGCCACAAGGTGCGGGAAGAACGCCACGAACGTGAGGTACTCGACGTAGCTCTTGTGCGGGGGAAGCTCGCGCCGATACACGTCGATCACGTAGCTCATCGACTCGAACGTGAAGAAGCTGATGCCGATAGGCAGCGTGAGCCGTAGCGCCACCTCAGGAGGGTTGAGGCCGAGCGAGCGCAAGAGCGCCGATAGCTCTGTGACGCCAAAGTCGAAATACTTGAACAGCGCCAGCACACCGAGGTTCATGATCACGGTGAGCGCCAGCCATTGTTTTCGGCGGCGCTGATCGGGCGCGCCCGCGATGGCGTTGCCGAGCAGCCAGTCTGCGGTCGAAGACGCCCAGATGAGCGCTAGAAAGCGCGGATCCCAGTTGGCGTAGAAATAGTAACTGGCCAGCAGCAGAAACCAGAGCCGGAGCCGCACGCGCCCCGAGAGCAGCCACGCCACCGTGAACACGACGCCGAAAAATACGGCATAGGCGAGCGTGTTGAAGAGCACGGCCGGCCGAGCCTAGTAGCTGGCAGGATTCCGAGCCAGCAGCAGCGCCCAGCGACGGGGCTGGCGGCGCTCCGGGGCTTGAGGCAGGGTTCATGGCGATGCGAGCACTGCCGCCGGCACGCCTGGGCTTGTGGGCCGCGGCCGGCGTTGGCATCACGCTGGGAACGCAGGCCGCTCTGGGCGCCCCTCCCCCGCTCCTGGCCACCGCCCTGGGTCTCCTCGGCTACATGACCTACGGCACGTTGGGCGTGTTCTGGCCGGAGCACGGGATGTACGGGCGGGTCCTTTGGCGCGGCCCGGAGCGGCCCGAGCTGGCCCTCACCTTCGACGACGGCCCGCATCCACACACCACCCGCAAGGTACTTCATGCCCTGAGCGCAGCTGGGGCCACAGCGACATTTTTCCTCGTCGGGCGCAAAGCCTGCCAGTACCCGGAGCTCGTCCGCGAGATCGCTTCGCGTGGGCACGAGCTCGGGCTGCACGGCTTCGAGCACGACCGGCTCTTCTCGCTGCGGCGTCCGGAGCGGGTGCTGGCCGATATTCGGAAGACGCAGCAGGCCATCGCAAGCGCGGGCGTGCCGGAGCCCACGCTGTTCCGTCCGCCGGTCGGCTTTCTCAGCCACTTCACCGTGGCAGGCGCGAGGCGCGCGGGGGTTACGCTGGTGGGCTGCTCCGCGCGCGCCCTTGACGGCTTTGAGCACGCCTCACTCGAGCGAGTCAGTCGGCGCCTGCAGCATGGGCTCAAGCCGGGAGCCCTGCTAGCGCTGCACGACGCCGCCGAAAAGGACGACTTCGAGCCGGCCTCGATCCGAGCCTTGCCGGAGCTGCTCAAGCTAGCCCAAGCGCGCCAGCTGCGAACCGTGCGGCTGTCGGAGTGGCTGCCCGCCGCCGAAGGGCCTCAACCGATGAAGGGCGCGCCGAGCACAAAGCTCTTGGCGTAGCCGCGCGTGCGGTTCTCGATGGCCACCGTGACGGTTCCGTCGGCTGCGTAGCGATAACTCTCGACGATCTCTTCTTCCCACAGCTCCGGTCGGCGCTCGGTCGCGGCCGTAGCCAGATCGGTCAGCGTGCGCAGGGCCGGATCGTACGGAAAGTAGATGTCGCCCCAGGGCGTGAGGTCGCCGCCAGGTTGACCTCCAGCAGACAGCTCGCTGCATTCGAGAAAGCGCAGGTGCCCCACCGCGTGTTGAGGCCGGTAGCTGCGTTCGATCACGAAACTACTGTCGTCGAATAGCTCACCCTTGCGCAGGATAGGATCGAAGATCTTGTCGCGCCCCGCGTCACCCTCGCGCCAAACTCCGAAGTGCCGGGTAACGGCCTCGCGCACGAAGACGCCAGCCTCCGGATCGGCCGCGATGGCCAGGCCGATCGCGGTGGCGGCGTGCGGTTCAGGCGCCAGCTGCACCTTGCGCCGGTAGCGCTCTCGCAGCGCGCGTGTGACCGCGGGAAACGCGGTGGCACCGCCCACCAGGTAGATCGCGCCAAGCTCGCGCGGGTTCTCCGGATCGATACCGAAGTCACTGAGCTGGGCGAATACGCGCTCGAGCAGTCCCAGCGTGCGCTCCACGAGCGGCTCGGTCTCGCGGTACACGTCGGCAAGCTCCAGCACCGCATCGGGAGAGCCCTCGATCACCCTGGAAACCTCGATCAGAATCCGGCGGCTGCTCGGACCGAGCGCTTCCTTGGCGATCCGACAGGCTTCGAGCAGGCGCGTGCGCGCAGGCGCCGAGAGCGAGGCCTCGGCGATGCCCACGCGGGCCAGCGCCAGTCGGAGGATCGCGGCGTCGAAATCATCGCCGCCCAGCTCGGAAATCCCTTCGCTCGCGATCAACTCAAAGCGCCGATCGGACAGCGACACGGCTGAGGTATCGAACGTACCGCCGCCCAGATCGTAGACGACCACGTAGCGCTTCGGGCTGCGCTTGCCGACGGCCCCCAAATTGCGGTAGGCGAACTCAATCGCTGCGGCGGTCGGCTCATTGACCATACCGAGCACCTTGAAGCCAGCGCGGCGGAAGGCCTCTAGGGTGAGGTAGCGTTGGCGCGTGCTGGCGTTGGCCGGCACAGCAACCATGGCCTCGAGCGGCTCGTCCGGCGAGACGTCGAGGTTGCTGCCCTCCAAGATGCGCCGGCGCAGCTCCTCCAAATAGCGCGTCGTCAGATCCAGGGCCGACACCGAGCCGAGCGCGCCGAGCGGCTCATCCGGCGAGACGCAGCTGACCGCGCGTTTGATCGAGCGCATCGCCCCGCCCGCATCGCCGGCCAACTCCACGTCCCAGCCGAGCGAAAGCTCGCCGGAGTTCAGCTGAGCGATGCCAGGAATGTAGTCGCAGTAGCCGTCGCCACTGTCGAACGCTGCGAGTGGGTAGCGGCCGTCAATGGCGGCGGCCACCACCGTGCGGGTGGTGCCGAAGTCGATCCCAAGACGCATGGCACCCGTGAGTCTCGTGGCTTTCGACGAAATGGCCAAGCGTTGGCCCAAGGCGCGGGCGAAAGTGCCCAGAAATCCGCGACTGGCGGCTCAGGCCGCGCCGGCGAGTCTTGGTGTCCAGAGCGTCACGCGGTTGCGGCCACCCCGCTTGGACGCGTAGAGCGCCTCGTCGGTGGCCTTGAACAGCTGCTCCCAAGTGGCGCCTGCGGCCGGGAACGGCGCGACGCCCACCGAGCAGGTGACCTGAAGTGGCCCAAGCTCGCTGTGGAACTTCACGGCCTCCAGCTCGGTGCGGATGCGCTCGGCCAAAAGCTCCGCGCCACGCTCGTCGGTCTCTTCGCAAACGATCACGAACTCCTCGCCACCGAAGCGACCCACGGCGTCCGTGTCGCGTTTGACCCGCTTCAGCACGTCCGCGAAGCCCTTGATCACCACGTCACCGACGTCGTGACCGTAGGTGTCGTTCACGCGCTTGAAGTGGTCGATGTCGCAGACCAAGAGCGAGAGCGGCTTCTGGAAGCGCGCCGCGCTCTTGAGCTTCTGCGCGCCTATCTCAGTCACGGCGCGCTTGTTGTAGAGGCCGGTCAGACCATCGAGCGTGGCCATCTCTTCGAGGCGCGCCAGCATGCGCGCGTTGGCCAGCGAGACGGCCACGTGACTCGCCAAGATTTCCAGGGTCGGCCGCACCGAGTCGCCAAACGCGCCCTTGCGCCTGGAACCGAGCACCAGCGTACCGAGTGCGCGCTCATGCACCAGCAGCGGCAGCACCAGCAGCGAGGGCATCTCGGGCGGACAGATACGGCGCGTGAACACCACCTGTCGCGCAGGATCGTAGTCGCCGCGATACGGCAAGGCGTGGCGATTCGCCACCACCATCGACACCAAGCCGGAGTTGTGGCGGAAGCGCTGGCCGACCAGCTCGGTCGCGCCTTCGCCGCTCACCGCGCAGATCTCGTGCTCGCTGCTATTGCGATCGAAGAGCGTGACGACCGCGAAGTCGAAGGCCGCAAATTCGCGCGCACCGTTGACGCCAGCCTCGATCACCTGCGCCTCGGTGGTCGCCGCCGAGAGCGCATTGGCGGCTCGATACAGCTTGCCCTGCTCAACCTTGGCACGCTCCAGCTGCACGAAGACGCGCTCGTTCTCGATCGCGCGCAGGATGAAACGAGCCGCCCCCGTCAAGGTTGCCAGCTCCTCTTCGGTGAACGGTTCGCGCGTTTCGCGGTCGACCACCAAGAGGCCGCGCGCCTGCCCGTGGTCAAGCAGCGGCGTGGCGCACACGCTGCCGATGGCGGGTTTCCGCGAATAGTATGGGACATGCTGGCCCGACTTCGGCCCCGCCAGCGACAGTTGCTCGAGCCGCGCAAGCGCCGCCCCGAAGATGCCATCGCGCACGCCGAAAGGACCGGGCGAGATGGCGTCCTCGCTGCTTGAGAGCTCTTGGATATGCAGGACGGATCCCGCCGCATCCATGCCCAGCAGCACCGCGGTACGCAACCCGAGCGTGCGGCGTAGAAGCGACAACGCGAACTCGACGGCCTGGTGGATCTCGTCCACTCCGGAGCGAAGCAGGCGGTCTTCGTCCTCCCGAGCCGGCGCCACAGTGCGCTCCTGGGCGCCCGCCGGAGCACCGATCAAGCGATAGGAGCGCGCTGCCTCCTTCATCTTCTTGAGCTCGGTTTCGATGCGCTGCCGCGAGACCCGACGGATCCGCGCGATCTCGGCGCGGAAGACGAGCATGTTTAAAAACGCGAAAACGCCCAGCAGGCTTGAGTGCTCGACCAAACTACGCGTGTCTCGGAACGCGACGAAGGCAAGCGAGGATTCCATCAGCACCGCAAACGCCACGGTGCCGACGGTGGCAGCCGGCCTGGCGAAGCTCGCCGTCAACATCACCAGCGCGTAGAGCGCCGGGTAGGCGGGACCCTCGAGGCCGCCGCTACTGCGGAGCACCAGCGCGTAGCAGAGCACGACCAGGTGCATGAACAGCTCGAGATCCAGACGCGCCGTTTCCTCAACCACGGCGCGGCGCCGACGCTGCAGCACGCGATAGCCAAGCGACCCCACAAACGCTGCCCGAACCCCCCACGCCAAGCCTTCCTGGGGCGGCTCGAGCTCGGCGTAGACCACGAAGGCCCCGAAACCCAGAGCCAGCAGCACACCTGCCGTCCGGGCGGTGAGCTGCTGAATGCCAAGGGCGAGCCGGACGAGCGGGTCCATCGAAGCTATTGGCGGTATCAGGTAGCTCCGAAACCGGCCCACTTTTGGGATAGTGTCTCGCTCCGTGCGAGGCGGGCTCCGGCTTCAAATTCTGCTCCTGCTCGGGGGCCTCCTGCTCCTGGCGTTCGTTCCGCTCTTTTTTGCGGTCGCCACCTACACCGGCGTCACCCTCCAGCAATTGCGCGTCTCGCACGCCCGGTCGCTCGGTCGGGCGGTGGCGGCACACGTCGCCGAGGCCCGCACGCGCCGCTCCGCGCCGGACCTCATGCGACTACTGCGCGCGGAGGTGGGGACCGAAGGCGTGGAAGCCATCGGCGTCTACGCGCCCAGCGGCGAGCAGGTCGCTCGGGCAGGGGAGCTCGCCGCCGTGGACCTGCTGCCGGCGCGTCGCAGCCCCCAGCACGAAGCGCTCGAAGAGCTCGGCGACACCGATTCGGTCATCGCCGTCACGGTGCCGAGCGCCGAGGGGGCCGTCGTGGCCGTGCTGCGCGTCGACGATCAATCGGCCCGGGCGGTGCCGCTGGTGAGGCTCGTCGGCCTGTACACGGCGCTGGTGGCGCTGGCCCTGCTGGTCATCGCCTACTTCGCCTTGACGCGGCTGATCGTGCGCCCGCTCGACGCACTGGCTCGGGCCGCCGAGCGCGTCGCAGGCGGCGCGCGGCGGCTGGTCGTACCGGAGACCTCGGTGCGTGAGCTCTCGGAGTTGGGCGCCAGCGTCAGCATCATGACCGAGCGCTTGCTCCAAGAAGAAGACAAGCTGCGCACGCAGATCGACGAGGTGGAGCGTGCAACCGAGCGCCTCAAGGAAGCCCAAGAGCGCCTGGTCCGGAGCGAACGGCTCGCCTCCGTCGGTCGACTCGCCGCTGGCCTGGCCCATGAGATCGGCAACCCGATCTCCGCCCTGATAGGCCTTCAGGATCTGGTGCTGGCAGGCGGGCTCTCGCCCGAAGAAGAGCGCGACTTTCTGCAGCGAATGCGCAAAGAGACCGAGCGTATCCACGGCATCCTGCGCGATCTCTTGCAGTTCGCTCGCCCCGCCGCGCAGCCCAGCACCGAAGTGGCGCAAGAGCCCGGCCAGGTGGCGGCGGCCGTTCGAGACACCGTGGCCCTGCTCGCGCCACAAGAAAGCTTGAAGGACGTGGCGCTATCGCTAGAGCTCGCCCCAAACCTGCCGCTCGTGGTGCTCAGCCACGAGCAGCTCATGCAGGTGACGCTGAACCTGCTCTTAAACGCGGCCGACGCCGTCGGGGCCGACGGGAAGATCCGCATCGTGAGCGAACCGAATGCCCAAGGCGTCCAGCTGGTGATCGAGGACAACGGACCCGGCGTAGATCCGCGCGTGCAAGCCCAGCTCTTTGAGCCTTTCGTGACCACCAAAGAGGTCGGCAAGGGAACGGGGCTAGGGCTCGCGGTGTGCCGCGGTCTGGTCGAGGCAGCCGGCGGCAGCATCACGCTGGACCAGGAGTACCGGCGCGGCGCCCGGTTTGTCGTGAAGCTGCCGGCAGCCTAGCCACCCGCGCGTGGCCGCAAAATCGCGGCAGCGCGCTCGATGCCCTCGAGGATCATGCGTTTGGCCACCGCAACGTCGCCCCATTCGAGCCCCTTCACCCACTTGCGCGGCTCGAGATCTTTGTAGTGTTCAAAGAAGTGCTGGATCTGCATGACGGTGATCTCAGGCAGCTGGGTGTAGTTCTCCACCTGGTCGTAGCGGCGCGTCAGGCGAGAGACCGGAACAGCGATGATCTTTTCGTCAAGGCCGGCTTCATCCTGCATGCAGAGCACCCCAATTGGGCGCACCGCCATGATGGCGCCCGGGACGATGCCGCGCTGATTGGCCACCAGCACGTCGACCGGATCGCCGTCGCCCGACAACGTGTGCGGGATGAAGCCGTAGTTGCCGGGGTAGCGCATGGCCGTGTACAGGAAGCGGTCGACGACCAACATGCCCGCGAGCTTGTCCATCTCATATTTGATGGGCTCACCACCGACCGGCACTTCGATGATGACATTGACTTCGTGTGGGGGATCCGCCCCGATGGAAACTGCTTCGATCCGCAAAGTAACTCCTTGAGCGCAAACGTTGGCGCCGGCACATATCACAGCCCTCTCGCCAGACAACCTCGAGGAAGCCGCCGAGCTCGCTCTTTAGGAGGCCCGCCGGGTTCGATGCTAATAGCGAAGATCGATGGTCTCCCAGGCACCCGTGAATCAAGCGCCTGACAATCGCCTCGTCCAAGCCCGCGGCGTCATCTTCGCCTCGTCGCTCGGCACCATGTTCGAGTGGTACGATTTTTACATTTACGCCACGCTGGCGCCTTTCTTCGCGACCTTGTTCTTTCCGTCTGGCAACGAGACGGCGGCGCTCCTGGCTAGCTTTGCCACCTACGCGGCCGGCTTCCTCGTCAGGCCGTTCGGGGCGCTGGTGTTCGGTCGAATCGGTGACCTGGTAGGACGCAAGTACACCTTCCTGGTGACCATCTTGGTCATGGGCCTAGCAACCGCCGCGATCGGTTTCCTGCCCACCTATCAGAGCATCGGCATGCTCTCGCCGACCATTTTGGTCCTGCTGCGCCTGGCTCAGGGGCTCGCGCTGGGCGGCGAGTATGGCGGCGCTGCCACCTACGTGG
>JANNWK010000172.1:0-16450 GCA_031408355.1 Myxococcales bacterium | reverse complement strand
GGCTCGACCGTCCTGGTCGTGGAGCACGACGCCGATACGATTCGAGCTGCCGACTACCTCATCGACATGGGGCCGGGCGGGGGCTCGCGTGGCGGCCAAATCGTGGCTGTCGGCACGCCGGCCGAGGTGTGCGCGCTCCCGCATTCCCCCACGGGCCGCGCACTGTCGGCACCGCCCGAGCTGCGGCGCCCACTCGAGATCGCGCAAGGTCACGCGGCGCTGGTGCTCTCGGGTGCCCGCGCGCACAACCTCAAGAGCGTGGTCGCTTCCGTGCCGCTTGCCCGCTTCACGGTGGTCGCGGGTGTGAGCGGTTCCGGCAAGAGCACCCTGGTCCGGAAAGTGCTCCTGCCGGCCCTGAAACAAAAGCTCGGCTTGGTGACAGAGCCGCCCGGGGAGTTTGGCACGTTGACGGGGGCGGCCAGCCTGCGCCGGGCGGTTGCGGTGGACCAAGCTCCCATTGGCCGGACTCCGCGCTCCGTGCCAGCAACGTTCCTGGGCATCTGGGACCAGATCAGGAAGATCTTCTCGGCCACCCCCGACGCCAAGCTGCGCGGCTTCGACCCCGCCCGCTTTTCCTTCAATACCTCACGCGGCGGCCAGTGTCCCGGCTGCGAAGGCCAGGGCTCGATCACCCACGAGATGAGCTTTCTGCCAGATGTCATTGCTAGCTGTCCGACCTGTGGCGGCCTGCGCTTCGAGCCGCGCACGCTCGAGGTGCGCTACATGGATCGCAGCATTGGTGAGGTGCTCCAGTTGACTGCTGAAGAAGCGGTCACGACCTTCGAGAACCACCCCAGTATCGCCGCTCCGCTCCGCACCCTGTGCGACCTTGGTGCCGGCTACATTCGGCTCGGTCAGGGTTCCCACACGCTCTCGGGCGGTGAGGCGCAGCGTCTCAAGTTGGCCGCCGAACTCAGCGCGACTCACTCGCAAGGTGCCACTCTCTATGTCTTGGACGAACCCACCACGGGGCTACATCTGGCCGATGTCAGCCGCCTGATCGGCGTGCTCGCTCGCCTCGTTGAGCGTGGCGATACACTGGTTGTGATTGAGCACCACCCCGAAGTATTGGCAGGCGCCGATCACCTCATCGAGCTGGGTCCCGAGGGCGGCGACGAAGGCGGCCGTGTGATCGCCGAGGGTCCACCGCGCAAAGTGGCTAAGCTCCGAACGCCGACGGGCAAGGTGCTGCGCCAGCTGTTTCAGCGGGCGTGATGGCGAACAGCGCCGCGTGGTGACGGCCGTTTTCGATCCCTACATTGAATCGCTCAAGCGCTCGGTCTACGTTGGTTGCCCCATGTTCTATTTGAATCGCGGCGGCGCACCCGAGGGCCCCCTTGAGGAAGCCCGTATCGTTCAGATGATTCGGTCGGGCGAGTTGACGCAAGCTTTCGTGTGCCCGGTGGGGCAGAACCAGTGGTGGGCGCTCAACCAGGTGCCAGCCTTTGCGCAGGCGCTGTCCGAGCGAGCGGCGCCGCCTGCGGCCTACGCGCCTCCGCCGCAACATCCGGGCTACGGCGCGGCGCCCACCGCGCCCGGGTATGGCCCGCCTGGCTACGCTGCTGGGCAGCCGCCTGCGGCCCGCAAGACGCTTCATCAGGAGAAGAAGGGGGGGCGGACGCTCCTCATCGTGGGCTTGGTTGGCGTGCTCTTGGTGTTCTTGGTGGGAAGCGCGATTGGCGGTTACCTACTGTTCTTCGCGGGCGGAGGCGCGCCAAAGATCGCGGCGAGCGTGCCACGCGACGCCGAGATTCTGATCGAGGTGACGAGCGTGCCCAAGCTGCTTGCCGATCTGAAGGATGTCCAGTATCTGGACACTTCGCTGCGTGACGACAAGAAGCTGTTCGACGATACCGCTGATTCGGTGGCCAAAGCCTTCGACATCTCGCTGAACGACGCCCGGCTATTTCTCGTGTCCTCAGAGACCTTCGGCGTCGCCGCCAGGAAGGTCGCAACGACGCCGGAAGCCGCTTTTGCCATCGGATTTCGCAATGCCGGCGCGGTCGAGGCTCTGCTGAAGTCAACGCGCTTCATTGCCTCGGGCGCCGTCGGGCAGACCGGTAGGCGCTACCAACTAACGCCCAAGGTGCTGCAGTCGAGCGTAGGTCAGGATGTGCTCCTGAAGGGTCTCGCGGAGGCGGAGCTCGGGACAGGCAAGGAAGTACTGGTCTGGTTTCCCAAGCACAAGCTGCTCAGCATTGGCAGCGAGCCGTTCGTCGCCGATTTGGCCAAGGTCCTGGAGGACGGGGCGGCTTCGGTCGAGACCAATCCGTCCTTTCAGGCAGCCTCCAAGGATTTCGACGACCGTGCTCGCTTTACGGCATTCGTCGATCCGGGCGTGTTTGCGAGCATCGCCGATCCCAAGCTCAAGGAGCTGGTCGACGGCTATTTCAAGCCGGCGGGGCCGCTCACCGGGATGCTGACGGTCAGCAGCGCCGGCTTCGTCACCAGTTTTACGGGGCGGATTATGGGCAGCAAGCTGCCCAAGGCTTCCAGCTACGAAGCGCCACAGAAGCTAACGTTGGCTGACCGCCTTCCGGCCGAGACCCTGGCGTACATCGGGTTTCAGACGCAAACGAAGCTCACCGGTGCGGACGCGCAGAAGCTGATTCTTGACCAGGTCGGCGCCGCGGACGCCCGCTCAAAGCGTGAGATCGAGCAGGGCTTGGCGCAGCTTGAGCAGCTCCTGGGAGTGAGCGTCGCCAAGCTCGTAGACGGCGTGGGCAGCGAGGCCGTGCTGGGGCTCACGACGCCGCTAGATCTTGCCCTCGACGCTTCGATGCTGCGCGGGGGGCCGGATGTCGCCAGCAAGTTCAACGTGACCTGGGTTCAGGCCCTAAAGAACGACACGGAGTACAAGTTGCTCGCGGCTCAGCTGAAGCGGAAGCTGCTCCCGAGCATGCGTGAAGTGAGCGTCACCGAGGACGGCCCCGGATTTAGCGTGGCGCCTCGCGGAGTGCCGCTGCCCGTCAGTCTGCGTGTGAAGTTTTTTGACAAGTTCTTGTTCGTCACGGCGGGCGGCAATAGCCTGTGCGACCGGGCCGAAGCCGCCTTCTCCAAGGCCGAACGCTCGCTCAAGGACGACGCTGCGCATCCGGCGGCGCTGGCTGCGCTGCCGGCGACGCAGCACTTTAGGCTATGGCTGGACACGGGCCGAATCGCCGATACCCTGATGAAGAACCCGTTGCTGCAAGCGCGCGCGCTTGAAATGGGTCTTCAACTCGACAAGTTTCGCTTGGTCGGCCCGCAGCGGGTCACCAGTGCGCTCAGCATGCGCAGCGAGGTCCAGAATGAAGTCTGGACGTATCGCGTCGACGCACTCAACCTGCAGGCGCTGGCGCCGCTTGGCGCCGGGGCGGCGGCGATGAGCGGGGGCCTGGGCGGAGGCCTCAGCGGAGGCCGGGCTGGTTCGCTGCTACCGCCGCTGTAGCTGGGGGCAACGTTTGGCGCTTCCAAGACCGCACGCATCGAGGCTAGCGTTGCCGGTAGGTGGCCTCCCAACCAGCCGATTATCTGCCGTCTCCGGAAGCCCTGCGCGGAGCGCTAAAGCCCAAGAGCGCCGCCGAGGTTGTGTTGATTGCAGCTCAGTGTTTGCGCGTCGGAAGTTTGGACTACGCCTCGGCCGTCTGTGAAGCCTGGGACGGCCCGGCCGACGCCTCGATCACGCTCATGCGTGCGGCGGCGCTGTTCGGCCGGGGGGATCACGAAAGTGGGCTTCGCTTGGTGGACGGCGTGCTTTCGGAGACGCCCGATAACCTGGCCGCGCTGTTCTACCGAGCTCAGATGGCGCAACACGCGGGCGACGGCAGCCGAGCCGAAACCCTGCTCTTGTCCGTCCTTCAGCGTTTCGCTGACTTCCCCGGGGCCCAGGCAGCGCTTGCCAGCTTGCGCATGCCAGGGCCATCGTATCGCGACGTCCTGCGTCGCCTGCACGAGCTGGTGCGTCCGCGCAGCTACCTAGAGATAGGCGTTGAGACAGGCGCGACGCTGGCCCTCGCCCAGAACGCCGAGCGAGTGATCGGCATCGACCCTGACGCCAGTGCGCTGCGACCTGAACTGGTCCCGCGCAACGCGCGACTATTTCACCAAACCAGCGATGCCTTCTTTGCCGGTCAAACCCGAGCTCAGGTCCTCGGCGGGCATCGCTTGGACTTTGGCTTCGTGGACGGCATGCATCTGTTTGAATACGCGCTGCGCGACTTTCTCCACCTCGAGGCCTGGTCTGCGCCAGATGGCGTCATCGTGCTCCACGACTGCTTGCCCATCCTGCCGCTCACGGCCGAGCGCGAACGTCAGACCAAGTTTTGGCTCGGGGACGTCTGGAAGGTGGTGCGAATTCTGGGCGACTATCGACCGGAGCTATCGGTGAAAGTCATCGCCACGGCGCCCTCCGGGCTGTGCGTGGTGCGGAGGCTCGATCCGAGTTCCCGCGTGCTCAGTGAGCGCTTCGAAGAGATCGTCGAGCGCTACCAAGGCCTGGCGTTTCCGGGGCACTCAGCCGGCGTTCCCAGTGGCTTTCACTGCGTACCAGCCTCTGAAGCCGGCGTGCGCCAGGCGCTCGAATGAAGCAGGAGCGCCGTTCGGCCTATCAGCGCTTCGTCGAGGCCAGCGCAGTCAGGGACGATGGCTACCTGTTCGACACGCCCCGTTGTCGATTTCAGCCGGAACCGAGCGACGAAATCGTGCTGCTCCCGGGCACGACCGTGGTGGCGGAGCCGGGCGGCGCCAAGGTGCTGGTGCGCGGTGGCGCGTCGCTCTCGTTCCCGGGGTTTTCCGCCGAGGTGCTGGGGGCGGCGCTGCAGGCGCTACCGACGAGCTTCGCGAGTTTCTCGGTCAAGTTAGGTCCCCAGGCGCCAGCCTTCATCGAGCAGGCCTTCTCACGCATTCTGTTTGCCCCGAGCGCGCTGCTGGAACTCGAGCGCCAGGTGCCGTCGCTGGAGCTCGTGCGTTTCCCCGGCTCTCCCTATGAGGTGGTGCGACCGTACTGGCGCAACATGATCGGTGTTCGACGCATTGTCGACGAGCGGCCCACTCCGGCTTCCGGCCAAGCGCTTATGGCCCTGCTGCTTGAGCTCCACGTGCTACTGCTCACCGGCGAGCCGCAGAATTCGGGGCGCGATTCGTTCTATTTGCCCGCTAGCGTGCTCGGTCGGAAGCGCGTTACCCCCGGCGAGTTGTATGAAGCACCGACCGGTCTCGAACACCGTGACGGAGAGTGGATTCTCACCAGCGGCGCTCGCGTTAGCGTGCCGCTCCTCGGCGGCGAGCACTACTGGCGCCTGCTTGCCGAGAGCGTCTCCGACGCCGCCGCCCTCGATCCCGAGAGGCACCTCCAATGCGAAGGCATTGACTTTGGGCGCGTGCTGATCGCCCGAGCGTTGCAGGATGCTCGTCCCGGTCCGTGGTTCTTGCCCCCGCGTCCGCTCTTGCCAGCGCATTTCGAAGGCCTGTGGCTGGACCTCCAGCGCGCGGTGCTGGCCCGGTCGCAGGGCAACGTGGACGAAGCGCTGGAGGCTCTTGGCGCGTTCCATTACCGCTTCGTGAGGCTGCACCCGCTGCCGAGCGCCAATCAAAGCCTGGCCATGTGCTTCGTTAACGCCGAGCTCGCTCGCCTGCTCGGCGTTGGAATTCCGCACCTCTTGCTTGACCAGCTAGCCTTGCGCTTCGAGCGCGCAGCCTATTGCCAGCTGTTTGCGCGCGCGGCACGCGCCTGGAACGTGCCTTTGCGGAATTCGGCGGACCGCCTGCGGCAGTTGATGACGATGCGAAGCCTGCTCAATGAATTCGTGACCGCGCTTGGCCAGGCCCCCTCCCTCTTGCAGGCCCGCGCCCTGGTCGCTTTGCCGGAGCGAGCAGAGGCTTGCGCATTGGCACTGCTTTCGCCGTCAACCGCGAGCGCGCCGCAGAGCCCGTTCCGCTGAGGCTGCAACGCTTGGTGATTGGGGGCGGGGTCGGATATCCTCCGCGATCCTATGTTTCTTGCTTCTTCGCGTTGGGCCCCCGCGGTCCTCGCCCTTACTCTCCTGTTCCCGGCGGCTGCTCTCGCTCAGAGCGAGGGCTTCGCGCTCAATCGCTTCGACCCTGCGGAGCGTGGCAGCGACTGGTTCAGCGCCGACTCGCTCGACCTGCGTGGGCATGGTCGCTTGCTGCTGGGCGTGACGGGCGACTGGGCTGAAAAGCCTCTCGTTCTCTACAGCCGAGACGGCGACGAGCTTCGCTCGATCATTGAGCACCAGTTCTTCGCACATGCTGGGGCAAGCCTGGTGCTTTGGGACCGACTTCGTCTGGGCGTGAGCCTGCCGATCCTGGTCTACCAAGCCGGTGAAGGCGGAACGGTCGGGGGCACGACGTTCGTGGCGAGTGAGGGCACGACCGTCGGCGATCTTCGGCTCGCCGCCGACGTCCGCGTGCTCGGCGAGTATCGCTCGCCCGTGTCGCTTTCGGCAGGCGTTGCGGTGTTCGCGCCTACCGGTGACCAGGCGGCCTTTGCCGGTGACGGCAAGCTGCGCGTGCTCCCGCGGTTGCTCCTCGGCGGAGACATCGGCAACCTGGTGTATGCCGCCAAGCTCGGTGTGCTCTACCGCGCCCACGATGCGGGCTTCAACGGATCGCCCACGGGCACCGAGGCAGTGGTCGCCGCAGCCCTGGGCTACCGCACGGATGGCGGCGGCTGGCTACTTGGACCGGAACTCTTTGGGTCCAGCGTGATCACGGACGGCGACGCCTTCTTTTCGCGCCGGGAAACTCCGTTCGAGGTTTTGCTTGGCGTGCACTACAAGCCGACGCCGGACCTGCGTTTGGGTGGCGGTTTCGGACCGGGGCTGACCCGCGGCTTCGGCGCGCCCCAGTTTCGTGGGGTCATTTCGCTGGAATGGGCGCCCGAGCCGGCGAAGGCGCCGCTCGTACTCCCACCCATCGAACCCGCTAAGCCCAAGGATCGCGACCAGGATGGCATTCTCGATGGCGACGACGCCTGTCCAGACGAGCCTGGAGTGAAGAGCGATGACCTCGCGAAACACGGTTGTCCGTTGCCGGGCGATCGCGACCAAGATGGCATTCTCGACGTCGACGATGCTTGCCCAGACGAGGCCGGGATCAAGAGCGACGATCCTAAGAAGCACGGCTGCCCCCGTCGCGATTCGGACAAGGACGGCGTGTTCGACGACGAGGACGCCTGCCTGGACGAGCCGGGTGTTCGCACCGAAGTGCCCCAGACCAACGGTTGCCCGCTGCCCAAGGATCGGGACAAGGACACCATTATCGATTCGGAGGACGCCTGCCCGGATTCGCCGGGGCCCAAGGACGCCGACCCGAAGAAGAATGGCTGCCCCGCTGCGCGGGTTGAGCAGGGTCAGATCAAGATCCTGGAGCGCGTCGAGTTTGAGAACAACAGCGCCAAAATTAGGCCCGAAAGCGATCGAATCCTGAACGCGGTGCTGGCGGTCCTGAAGGACCACCCAGAGTTCAACAAGCTGAATGTGGAGGGTCACACCGACAATCGCGGCGCGGCTGCTCACAATCTCAACCTCAGCCAGCGGCGCGCCGCTTCCGTGATGAAGTGGCTGGTCGACCACGGCATCGACAAGGCTCGCCTCAGCTCAAAAGGCTTCGGCATGACTAAGCCCATCGAGCCGAACGACAGCGACCGAGGCCGTCAGAACAACCGCCGCGTCGAGTTTCATATTCTCGAGAGCGACGGAAAACCCATCACGGAGTGAGTCGGAGGATCCCATGCGAAACCAACGCTTGATTTCTAGCTTGATCGCGCTTTCCGCCGGCCTCGCCCCGAGCGCCGCCCACGCCGACCCGACTGTACGGGTTCAGGTGGACCAGAGGGGCGACTTCGTCCTGTTCGGCAACACCAGCGGTTTCGAGTGCGGCAACGGCGCGGGTGTACCTGCGCCGCTGGCGGGCAGCACCGCGACTTGTGGTGGAGGCGCCGTCAACGACACCGGCGCGGATATCTTCTGGCGCGCGGATTCGCCGTCTGCCGGCTTGGCCACGGCCAGCACCGCGATCACGGCCGCCGAGGCCAGAACGACGGCGGTTCTCCAGATCCCTCTCGGGGCGACCGTCACCTACGCGCGCCTGTATTGGGCCGGCCTCCTCGCCGACCCGCTGAGCTCGGATGCTCAAGTGCGCCTGGAACAGCCCGCTGGGAGCCTCGATCAACTGGTGTCGGCGGACTCGCAGTTCGTGGTCGATCGCGGCAACACCACTTGGTACCAGTCGACCGCCGAAATCACGGACCTGCTGGTGGACAACGGCGAGGGCGCGTATCGGGTTAGCGAGATCGGCTCGGTCGAGCTTCCGGGACTGAACAACAACGACACGCTGGTCGGCTGGGTGGCGGTTGTCTTCTACTCGCTCCCCAGCGCTCCTCCCAGGAACTTGGCGTTGTTCGACGGACTCGATCTGGTCTCCGCGGGCTTGTCCACGACGGTAACGATCGACGGATTTCTGGTGCCCAACGCTGGCTTCGACGCCAAGCTTGGCGTCATCGCCTACGAGGGCGAGCAGCAGTACACGGGCGATGCCCTCACCTTCAATGGGGACGTGCTCAGCAACGCTTCCAACCCAGTTGATAACTTCTTCAACAGCAGCCGCAGTCATGTCGGGGCCCTGGTGTCGAATGCGGGCGATCTGCCGCGACTGACCGGCGGCGCCGCCAGCATGGCGGGGCTCGATTTGGACGTGGTGGACGTCAAGGCTCAGCTCGCGGCGGGCGACACGTCGGCGACGGTATTGGCCTCGAGCTCGGGCGACACCTACATGTTGGGTGCTTTTGTGACCTCGATCTCGACGTTCAAGCCGGATTTCTCGACTTCGGGTAAGTCCTTCGTCGATCTGAACGGCGGGGCCCTGCGGCCCGGCGACGTGATTGAGTACACGGTCACGGTTCAGAACACCGGCAACGACGCGTCGATCGAGACGACCTTGACGGACGCGCTGCCCACAGGCGTCAGCTACGTGCCCGACTCGACCAGCATCAGCGCGGGCCCTGGCATCGGTAGCTATACGGACGCAGCCAACGATGATCGGGTGACCTACGTTGCCGGCAGCCGAACGCTCACGGTGAGGCTCGGTACAGGCGCGCTGGCCAACGCCGGCGGCTCCCTGGCGATAGGCCAGACCACGATGATCAAGTTTCGAGTCAGCATCGACGCGAACGCGTCGGGCTCGATCCTCAATCAGGCTGTGATCACGGCGGAAGGCGAGCTTGGCGCGCCATCCGACGACTATCCGACGGACGGCAACGGCGACGGCGCCGGCGTGCCTCCGACCGAGGTGGTCGTCGACAACTGCACGAACAACTCTGACTGCGCGAACCCGACCGCGGTGTGTGACGTAGCCCCAGCACCGAACCAGTGCGTGGAGTGCGTGGTTCAGGGCGACTGCCGGAATCCAACCAAGCCAGAGTGCCTGCCGAGCCACACCTGCGGCTGCGTCAGTAACTGCGAAGACACGGACGGTGACGGCATCCCCGACGACACGGAGGACAGCATCGGCACCGATCCGCTCGACGCCGATACCGACGACGACGGCGTGAAGGACGGCGCCGAGCCAGATGCCGCGGAGGACTCCGATGGCGACGGAGCGATCAACGCGCTGGACCCGGATTCTGACAACGATGGCCTCTACGACGGTACCGAGCTGGGGTTACCGTGCGACGGCGGTGGCACGGTGGAAGCGTCGGGCCACTGCATTCCGGACGGCGACCAGGGCGCGACCAAGACGGATCCTCTCGACGCCGACACCGACAACGGTGGCGTGAAGGACGGCTCGGAGGACTTCGATCACGACGGCGCGCTCGACCCTGGCGAGACTGACCCGACGGCTGGGCACGGCGACGACGACGACGACCTGATGGACGACGACACGGACGGGCTATCGAACGGCGAAGAGGAAAGCATCGGCAGTGATCCGCAGGACGCGGACACCGACGATGATGGTGTGATCGACGGCGATGAGGCCAACCCGTCCGACGACACGGACGGCGACGGGTTCATCAACGTGAGAGACGTAGATAGCGACAACGACGGCCTGTACGACGGGACGGAACTCGGGTTTGGTTGCGACAATGCAGCGACTTCTCTGGCCGCGGGGCATTGCGTGGCCGACGGCGACGCTGGCGCCACGATCACGAGCCCGGTCAAGGCCGATACCGATGACGGAGAAGTGAGCGACGGCAACGAGGATGTCGACCGCGACGGCGTGCTCGACAACGGCGAGACCGACCCGACCGTGGGCCATGGTGCCGACGACGGCAGCCTGACCGACACCGATGGCGACGGCCTCTCCGACCCCCTGGAGGATGCCATCGGCACCAACCCCAACGATGCCGATAGCGACGACGACGGAGTGCGCGACGGCGACGAACCAAATTTCGCCGACGACACGGACAATGATGGCGACCTCAACGCGCTCGATCCCGACAGCGATGGCGACGGGCTACTCGATGGCACCGAGGTTGGTCGTGATTGCGCCGACCTCGCGACCGATCTCAGCAAGCTGCAGTGCACGGCGGACGGCGATCTGGGCGCCACCGTTACCAATCCGCTGGACCCGGATACCGATGCTGGCGGCGCCCTCGATGGCGACGAAGACACTGATCACGACGGGGTCATGGACGCTGGCGAGCGCGATCCCAATGACCCGTCGGACGATGACGAAATCCCGGGTGGTGAAGGTGGCGCCGGCGCCGGAGGCGGCGCCGGGGTGGACGCGGTGGGCGGCTCGGCTGGCTCCGCAAGTCTGGCCGGTTCTGGCGGGCTCGCGACAGGTGGCTCGGCGAGCGGCGGCACGGCCGGCGTTGCCCCGGTTGCAGGCGCCGCAGGTAGCGCGATCCCTAAAGATCCTGACGCCACTGACGACGGCATCCTTGAAGGTGGAGGCTGCGCGTGCCGCACGGCAGCGCCCGTGTCGAGCCCGGCACCCCTCTCGGCACTGGTCTCCATCCTTGGCGCGCTGGGTGTTGCCCTGCTCAGGCGGCGCCAGCGCTCGGCGCTACGCTGAAACCGCGGGCCGCTTCGGGCGACGCGCTAGCGGCGTCGCCCGAGCAATTTGGCCAGCGCCAGCGCTCGAGAAGTCGGTGCGGCGGCGCTCTCCGGAGGAGGGACGAGACCTCGACGCACCACCTCCGAAGCAGGACCGCGCTTCGGCTCCGTCGCTGGCTGAGAGCCGGGGGGCAGGGAGCTCCAGGAGCCAGGGTTCGGTTCTGCGTCCGGGCGCTCGTCGGACGGCGCAGACTTGGGACCGCGCAGGGCATCGAGGGTAGAGGGTGGCAGTTCCGCGAAGCCGTGCTGACGGAGCGCGACGTTGGTTCGCTCGAAGGTGACGGTAGCGTCCGCTGAGAAGCCTAGGGCCTTGTGCAGCTGCATCAGTTCGCCGCCGAGACTGACCAACAAAGCCGAGCTGCTCGGGAGCGCGTCGATGGCCAGCGTCCAGGCCGTGCGCAGCGGCGCTATGGCACGTTTCGGAAACTCAGCGAGCTGAAATGCCGTCGCAGCACGGCGAAAATAGGTAATCGCGACGTCAGGCTGTTTCAGCTTGCGAGCCAATTCGGCGGTTCGATGTTGCAGCCAGGGGGCCCCAGACAGCTCGTCGGCAGCGCGTCGGTATAGGGCAAGCGCGGCCTCCTCCTTGCCGCACTCGACGAGCTTCTTGGCTTCGGTGGTCCAAGCCTCCACCTGCGCCTCCAGGAGTTGCTGCTTGCGGCGAGCGGGATCGATCACAGCCCTCCCCACAGCACGAGTCGTGCCGACGCTGTGGCAAGCGCGGGACGTGGGGTTTGGGGCAGCACATTCGTACGGAAATCGCGCGCTTCTGCCTCACGGTGTTGCAGCTTTGAACGGCGCCCCTGCACCGGTGTCAACGGGCGCCGTCTCAGCACGGGACCCGTGAGAATTGCGCTGGCCACGTTTCGCGACTAGCCAGCGAGGGGATGGGATCCTGGCGTCTTCGCTACGCGCCCGACCGAAGGCAGTTCGGGGCGTTGCTATTGGCGCTGCTTGCGGGCTGCGCCAAGGCGCCGGCCCCGGCGCCGGAGCAAGTGGCGGCCGCTCGGGGCGCCGCGCCGACCCAGTCGCAGTCCCAGCAACGGCTCTCAGAGCTTCGGAGCTTTGAGGCCGGGCTCCGCCAGACGCTGGTTCCGGAGCAGCAGGCGCCTTGGCTCGACAGTGGTGGAGCCGATCCCTACCGCCTCGCCAAGCTGCCTGGAGCGGGCGGCTACGTGGGCATTCTGCGCGGCGCGCGGGCGCTCGTGGTGCTTGACCCCGATTTGAACGAGCGCTCGCGCTTTCCGCTCGAAGAGGCCCCGACCGCGCTGTGTCTGAGCCAGTCGAACGAAGCCTTGGTGGCTAGTCGCTACTCGGGGGAGATCTTGCGACTTCGCGTTGGGACTACCCAGACACACGAGCTCCAGCGCTACGCACTAGCCGGGCGTGGCGTGGCCGATCTGGCGTGCGGCGAAAGGGGCTTAGTCTACGCGCTTGAGGCGGATGGCTCCTCCCTCTTCACGCTGGACCGTCAAGGGCGCATCCTGGACGAGCGGCGGGTGATGCGCGGCGGCCTGCGCCTCTTGCGACGCGCTCGCTACCTGCTCTTGAGTTCGCTGTTCGAGCGCTCGTTGTGCGTGCTGCAACTGGATGAGCAAGCTGTGCCGGCCCGCGAACTCGGGTGTGTCCGCCACGACGGACCGATTTGGGCGTTTGATGCCGTCGAACAGGCCAGCGGCTTGCTGTTGGCTGTCGCCGGGGTGGAGGACCGCCCGCTTGTGCGCGCGCATGGAGAATTCGAGAATATCGACTCCTTCGTTTGGCTGTATCGGCTGCGCTCAACACTGGAACAACTGGCTGCGCTGAACGTGGGGGAACACGGCCTGGTGGTGCCGAAATCCGTGCAGCTCGGTGTCAACGCCGACGGCGTTAGGCTGACGGCGCTGGCTTCAGGCAGCGCGCGCCTGCTCCGCGCCGTGTGGCCGCCGGACTTCAAGGAGCCCCCGCAGGTTTCGAGCGAGCCCGCGCCACCCGGTGCCAGTGATGCCCTGTTCGAGCCGGAACGAGTCGTGTTTGCCTCGCCACTCTTTGACGCCTGGGTTCGCTGGGACACGAGCGGCGCACGATTCACGCAGGTAGATCCCAAGACTCGACCTCCGTTGAGCGCGCGGCTGGGTGAGGCACTGTTCTTCACCGAGCTGATGGCCCCCGAGAACCCGAGCTCGGGCTCACATTCCCGGTTCAGCTGTGAAACCTGCCACCTGGAGGGCGGTGTCGACGGTCGTGTGCACTACACCGGGCGCGCTGACGTTCGCGTCGTGACCAAGCCGCTGTTTGGGCTCGCCAACAATCGCCCGCATTTCTCGCGAGCGCTCGACCCTGATCTCAGCGCGGTGAGCCATCACGAGTTTCGAGTGGCCGGGGCGGGCAGTGGCAAGGACCCGTGGTTCACGCTCGCTGTGGCAGACTTCCCCTGGCTTCGCGAGCTGGGGATCCGTGAGGCCACGCTCACCCCCGACGAGCTGCGTCGCGCCTTGATCAGCTTCTTCTACCGTTTCTCGCACGCCCCGAATCCTCAAGGGCGCGGTCGCAGTGCCTTCTCAGCGCTGGAGAGCCAGGGGGCGAAGGCGTTCCGCGACCGCTGCAGTTCGTGCCACGCCGCACGGTTGTTCTCTGATGAGCCGAGCAGCGAGGTCACTTTCGAGCGTTGGGAAGCGTTGGTTCTCGCTCGCAACGCGCCGATCGTCTGGGCGCGCGGCGACTACGAAACGTCCGGCATCTTGCCGTACGTGCATGAACTCGGCACACGAATACCATCGCTGCGTCGACTTCATCTCAAGCCGCGGTTCTTCACCAATGGTTCTTCTCCCACTCTGGAGGACGTGCTCCTGCGCTTTCGATTCTCGGCGACGCTCGCCAAGCACGATGAGCCAGGAGCGTCCGTCCCGGCCCTTGACGGGCTCGATGAGGCGACCCGCAAGGCACTGCTGGCGTTTCTGGTTCTGCTCTAGGCTGCAGTGGGGGCCGCTGAGTCCGGAGGAGACTTTGATTCTGCGAATCCCATGGCGACCCCTGGAGCCCTCTGAATAGCGAGGCCCAGTTTCGTTCGTGGCGACGCCGCCCAGCCGGGCGGCTCAACTCGGCCTCGCCGCGCCCTAGGCCCTAGGGCGCGCGGTCGTGCGCATTCAGCTGCTGATTGTTGAGGCTCGCGAGTCCGAGCCTGAGCCCGCCGTGGCGATTGTTCCGCTTGGCGACTACCGGCAGGCTCACCCCGATCAAGCTCATTGCATCATCGAGGTCGCCAACTCATCGGTCAGCAAGGATCGCAACATCAAGGCTCCGCTGTACGCAGCCTCGGGCTTTCGTGAGTATTGGCTGGTGAACGTTCCGGAGCAAGTGGTCGAGGTTTTTCGGGCACCTGGTCCGGACGGCTACGCTGAACGTGCCCGCTACGCAGTCGGCGAGACTATCCGGCTCGAAGCATTTGCAGACGTTCGCATCGAAGTCGCCAGCTTGTTCTGAGTGAGCCTGGCGACCAAGCTGGGCCGCCGTCGCCGCCTTCTCGCCCTGGGTACAGCGAGGACTCAAGCCCGGACGCTGGCAACTTCCAGATCGCCCGACACGGGATCGACCGCTGAAAGGATGGCAACCTGGATTTCCAGCCGGCGCGCCGGCGAAATCGGTCGATTGTCGAACTCGACGATATGGAAGCGGTCGTACACGCGACCGGCAACCGTCTTCACCTGTGAGCCGACGATCTGCACGCGCTGGGCGAACAGGGCTTGGGAGAGGGCCAACAGCAGGCCTGAGCGGTCGAAGGTTTCGACCTCGAGCGTGTCGAATGCGCCGCCCTCTCCTTCAAGGAAGCGAACTACGGTTTCCCTCGCCGAAGGCGTGATCTGCGCCGGACTGGGCTCGGCACTTCGACGCTCGAGCTTGCCCTCGATGAGGCCGATCAAGACCTGAACGAGCCGCTGGAGCTCCTCGTCCGTAAGCCGCAGGCGATGGTCGGAGGCGTCTTTGTGTCGGACCCAGAAAATGTCGACCGCCTGGTCGCGTTGCTCTTTGAAGCGCAGCGTGTAGGCCTCTGCCTCGATCACGTCTAGCTCGCACAAGATCAGGGCTGCGCTGATAGTGGCCAGGAGCCCCGGTCGATCGTCGGCGACGACACAAATCGCGGCGCCAGGTACGCGGTTGGAAAAGAATGAGCCGATGTTGGCTGGAGCTGCCTCGCGTTCGCGAGCGATCCGGGCGTGCGCGGCGATGGCGCTGGCGTCGAAATTCTTCCGGTAGCTCGCAGGCAAGCAGGCCGTGAACGAACGCAGATACTCCTCGGAGACGACGGTGGAACTCACGGCTAACTACCTGTGCCTAACTGCTGGCTTGGGGCTCGCGCCCGCTCTGCTTCGAGGGGAGTGCGTATGGACCCAGGCTACCCAGCTCAGTCGTCTGGGCGCTTTCGGTCGCGTTTCCGGGGCGTGACATACCCCTATTTCCCAGGGTCGCCAGGACCACCCCCGCGGCCTGGTGGGTCTGTCGGGGGCCGGCCCAGAAACCCCGGTGGCAGGCTGGTCGGAAAGCCCGACGGGAGCTGCAGGCCGGAAGGAAACGCCGTGGGAAAGGCCGACGGAAGTACGAGCCCGCTCGGGAGGGGAAACGGGAACTGGAACGGTGGTGCAACGCCCGAGCTGCCCGGCGCAGGTCCGGGGCCTGGCGCTCCCGACGGTGCGGTGCTCGTCGTCGGACCCGCTCTGGGTCCGATGCGCGGAGCGGTGGTGGCGGGCGGCTGCGGCGGGAGATCGCCCGGCGCGTTCAGCGGCGCGACGGTGACCTCGACGGCGGTACCCGTGATAGGCAGCGGGGGAGGGCGGTCACGGGTCCGGTCGGACCGCTGATAGATTGCGTAGCCTAGCGCGCCCGCACCGCCCGCGATGGCGATGAGCACGGCGAAGACGAGTGTGCCGGTGCGCGAGCGACTCGATGTGCCTGCCACGGCTGGCACCACAGGCGTGGGGTGGTGATGTGGCAGACCGCCAGCCGTCGGAGCAACAGGCGCGCGAGCCATCACCGGCTCACTCTCCGAGATGCTGGTGCGCGCGGCGCCGAGCTGGCTCACGCTCAGTGGAGGCCCCTCAGGCGGCAGCGTTTTCGCGACACCGGGTCCGGGCGCTGGAAACGAAAGGCTCGCGGTCTGTGGGGGCGTCGGCAGCGTTGCGAGCGGTTCGGCGGTGGCCGCCAGCTGCCCCGCGTGGCTGAGCCGCCCGGCGAAGCGGGCCAAGCTCAGGCGTAGCTCACTGGCGCTGGCGAAGCGCTCATCGCGCTCCGGTCGCGTTGCGCGTTCGATCAGCTGTGCCAGGCCTTCCGGCACGCCGGGTACGAGCTCGCGGAGGTCTTTCACTCTGCCGGCTTGCACGTTGGCGACGATGACCTCCGCGTCGTCGCCATCGGCTGGA